>JANWIU010000142.1 GCA_025449725.1 Pseudobdellovibrio sp. | reverse complement strand
GTTAACAGCCCTTTCAGGACCAAGCCCAAATACATTCGGAGGTGAAGACACGTCACCGTGATATGATCATCTCAGTTCTTAGCTCACTCTTGGTAAAATGCACATGTCGTTCATATTCCTCCAGTTAGCGCTCAAGCCTTAGGAGGTTTTATGAGTAAAAAAATATATGTAGGAAATCTTTCTTACACAACAACAGATCAAGTTTTAGTAGATGCGTTTTCACAGTTTGGTACTGTTGAATCTGCAAAAATTATTACAGACCGTGATTCAGGCCGTAGCAAAGGTTTTGCCTTTGTTGAAATGGCTTCAAGCACTGAAGCTTCGACTTCAATTGATAAATTAAACGGTTCGCAAATGGATGGCCGCGCTATCAACGTTAGCGAAGCGAAGCCACAAGCTCCGCGCACTAACAGCCGCTACTAATTTATATCTGATCACAAATTAAAAGAGGCCGGTCCGCAAAGACCGGTCTTTTTATTTCTTAAGACAGGAGAAACATGAGTGCACAAATCATCTCGTTCAACTGTATTGTTAAAAATAAAGCCGGACGTTTTATAAGCTCTACTTTTAATCGCGAAGTACTAACGATCAGCGACCGTATTCCGACCGGAGTTCTTTCAGGCCTTAATAAAAATTTACAAAATTTAAAAAAGGGCGAAAAGCGACTCATTACCGTTTCAGCGGAAGAAGCCTACGGACTTTATGATCCTAAAAAAGTTATATTGTTTCCGCGCCGAAAGCTGCCACGCCTCCTCAGGCAGGGCCAATCAATCTGCATCGTCAGCAAGACCGGTGTAGAACGCACTTATGTGGTGCTGGAACTTCACTCGGAATTAGTCAGTCTCGATGGAAACCATCCATTAGCAGGCCAAGACTTAATTTTTGAAATAGAAGCTCTGGATGCGCGTGAGGCCACCCAACAAGAAATCGATGACTCTATCAATCCGGTGTCTACACAGCTGCTACATTAAATTTCACGGCATGTAACATGCCGTTTAATTCCGTTTTTTCTTTTTTAGCACTATATTTCTGAAGCATAATTACAAAATGAATCTGGTAAAAAATAAAGTCCTTAGAACTTCTATTTTTATTGGCGGCTGCATGGCGCTGCTGCTGGGATTTATTGGAATCTTTGTTCCCTTGCTACCCACAACACCATTTGTATTGTTGGCCGCATGGTGTTTTTTCAGAAGTTCAAAAAAAGCACATGATTGGATTTACAGGCACCCGCTATTTGGCAAGCCCTTAACTGACTGGGAAAAAAACCGGTCTATTTCTCCGACGGCTAAAGTTCTAGCTGTTTCTACAATACTTTTGTCGATTCTGGTGATTTGGCAAAAGGTTCACATCGAATGGATTCGGATTTCTGTGACGGCCGTTATGGTATGTGTTTCAGTTTTTATTCTTACCAGAAAGAATTCAGTATAATTCCTGAACTTTAGATCCAATATTTAAGAAATTTAAATATTTTGTAAATCTCAACTAGCACATTGTGTTGCCGAAAATTAGAAAATTTTAAATATCTATTTTTACAAGGCCAAACCGGCAGATTAGTTTTAATCTGCCTCTGCAACAGCGCACGCTATAAGAGGCAACCTATGGCAGATCTACCGGTAAATGAAACTACTCACTCTCTCAAGCTTGAAGAAGAAGCGACTCACATTCTAGAGTTAAGCCGCACTCTCTTTCTGGGCACGCAAGCCCTTTTCGGTTTTCAACTGATTGCCGTTTTCAGTGAACGCTTTGGAACCAAATTAGAAAGCCATCACGAAGTTATTCATCTGATGGCAATGCTGTTAGTACTTTTGGCGATGGCCCTTTTAATGAGCCCCGCCGCCTATCAAAGACGGATACAGCCAAGTTTTAATTCTCCTCAGTTTGTAAGTTTCGCTTCAAAAATGCAAACCTGGGCCCTACGCTTATTGACCGCGGGCCTGGCTGCCGATTTCGGTGTTATCTCTTACGCAGTTACTGAAAAAGAATCTGTGGCTGCCTTTTTAAGTTTGGCTACACTTTTGACTCTTGCTTGGTTTTGGTTTTTTCTTGGGTCACCTTTAAAATTCAATTCCGGATTGGCTGTTTTTCGCAGGGCTGCACTTGTTATTGTTGCTACGAAAAAGCAGTTGGCACGGACTGGAACCTACGTAGCTGACACTGGCCAAAAACATTTAAATCGCCTCAATTCAGCATTACTTAATGCAGGCTACAAATACTTAAACTGACAGCCGTGAATCACCGCCAACTTTGGCAGAGGATATTCGTGGAAACGACAATTCAAACTTTCAATGAACGCGGCCGCAACCACCAACAGTTTTTACTGGCAGCCGATCATATTAGAAGAAACGCTGGAACTATCAAAGCTTCATGGGAAGATAAAGTACGACAGCAGGTGGCAGATTCAAATAAACAAAGTTCAAAATCTCTTGTTAATTCTTTAGCTATATTTCTGGAAGATTTAGCCGGGTTCGTCAGTCAGGGACACTATACTGACGATACTTTGCACGGAAAAGGTATGTCAAAAGAACATGGCAGCTTTCGCGCCAGTTTTAGCGGTTACTTTCTACCCCAGTTGCTTAAAGAATTCAGCATTTTGCGAAAAGTGATCGCAGACTCCCTTCAATCAGAAGGTCAATTAACTTATGAAGTCCGCGCCGTTATAGAAAAAACAATTGATGACGCCATATCTCTGGCCGCAACAGAATTCGTACTGGTACAGGGAACTCAAACCAAAGCGGCGTTAGAGATGGCGGAAAAAAGTAATCATTCGCTAGAACATTTTGCTGCCATTGCCGCCCATGATTTAAAATCCCCTCTTGCGACTATTACCGGCTACCTGAGTCTTCTAAAAGATAAATACGACGACAAAAAAGATGATGAAGATCTGGAGTTCATCAATCTTTCACTTGGGGCATCAGAAAGAATGCGAAGTTTGGTCGACAGCTTGTTGTCTTTTGCAAGTTTATCCACAAATAAGAAAGAGCTTGAGCCCGTTGATCTGAATTTGATCGTGGAATCAGCCAAAAAAAATCTTGCGGATACTATTAAAAAAAATGAAGCCCGAATTCAAGTTGATGCTTTACCAAGAGTTATGGGGGACAGGGATTTACTGACAGAGCTTTTTCAAAATCTCATTGCAAATGCAATAAAATTTAAAGCAAAAGATGCTCCCGAAATTCAGATTACTCGTAGCCAATCTAACGGATTCTACACCTTTTCTATCAAGGATAACGGCATCGGTTTTGATCCAAAACTTAAAACGGAAATATTTGAGCTTTATAAAAAACTTAGCGGTCAATACGCCGGTTCAGGAATCGGTCTTGCTACTTGCAAACGAATACTGGAACTTCACGGTGGTGAAATTTGGGCGGAATCTACTCCGGGTAAAGGGTCGGTATTTTACTTTACGCTAAAGCCTTCGGGTCAAAGCAAATAATAACGTCCCAAATTGAGAAAAAATTTTATCTTACTTATCAATTATCCGATAAATAATCTATGAAGATCAACAAGAAGTATTTGGTGCTTATACTCATGGGTTTTCTCATGTTGTTAAGCTTTCAAAACTGCGGCAACATAAATCTGTCACTTAATACACCCAGCCTGACCAGTCTAAGTATTGATAGTTGTCCTCATCCAACCGGAGACTTTCCCAGCGATCCAAATATTGCGGTTCAACTTTTTAGAGACGCAAACATCTGTTCAAATTTGGGTGAGTCCTGCCAAAGCGCTTTTTTTCGCTGTGAAAAAGGAACTTGGACAGCCGATAGCCGCAATCCTTCAGAAAAAATTGAATTCTTCACTTACCGAACTTGTTTAAGTCAGTTTTGTCAGCCACCAATACCACCTCCGGATTGCCCGAATCCATTACCGGAATTCCAGTGCGGCCAATGGGGACCGTGGTCGAACCAGGCTGCCCAGTGTGGATCTCAAACCAGAACTTGTACTCGAACACTGCCGTCCACTTGCACTGAACCAACTTCAACAACTGAAGAAAATTTTCTTACTTGTCCAATACCTCCGCCCGCCTGCCCTGACCCTCTGCCGGCATTTCAGTGTGGTGAATGGAGTGCGTGGTCGAAACCATCAGGACTTTGTGGTACAAGAACCAGAAACTGTACGCGAACTTTACCTGCCACTTGCACAGAGCCAACTACGCAGCCGCAAACGGAAACTCTAAGTTGTGAAACTGCCCCGCCCGGAACAATTTCCTTTGGTGACCGCTGTAACGTATTCAGCCAGTACGTTCCGCAATGCCAGCCGAACTCTGCCATTAATCTTCAGGACACTATGAATGGCGCCTGGGTTTATGTGGCTTTACCTTCCGGAAATACACTTTCTATTCCCATTGACCCCAACATGAACTACAGCGGAATGACAGGTTATGCAGAATTTGGATTTTCAGCCACTCAGGGATCCTGCGCTGCAACCATGATTGAACTTAGCATTTCAAATAGAAATGGCGTTATTATGGGAACAAGAAAAGATGGAACCTACGGAGAGGTCGCTGCGAACCTTTTGGTGACAGATGATGCCTACTCAACCTATTTTCCGAATAATCCTTCAGATCAAGCTGATTATCAACATTGCTATACACGGGCGATTGCACCGTCGGGTATGGCAGGAGGAACGCGAATTAGTTACGCCGTTACCACCCGTCCGGATGACCTCATGAAGCGAGCCGCATGCGTAATTGACCCAGCTCAGGGGCCATGGTTTTTGAATGTAAGATATTCCTATCCGGTTCCGCGGTTGATCAGAGATACGAACATAACTAATTTTACTATTCCAGCACCACCGTACTGCGCTTGGGGCCTTCGGTAGTTTGAACCTACAAATATTTCAATAGTGTAAAAAAACCTGACATGAAACTTGTACAATCAAAAAAGTTTATTTTGTTTAACTGTACATTGATGTAATACGGGTCCATATTCAACATGGGGGGATAACAATGAGATCTATGCAGAAGTCATTTGAAAATGCTACCCAGGATTCGTTGTCTACAGACTTCCACCATGAAACAGTTTTAATCATCGACGACGATCTAGACCTACTTTTGCTTAATAAGACCATACTTGAGATGGAAAATTTTGAAGTATTTACTGCACAAAGCGGCAGCGAAGCACTGGCCTTATTGAATAATATTTCTTTTCCTCACTTGATAATCCTGGACATGAAAATGGGAGAAATGTCAGGCATTGAATTCTTAAAAAAACTTGAACAGGAAAGACCTGATATTGTAGAAGCGGTTCCAATTGTTTTTATGACCGGACTTGACCAAATACCGGAATGTAGAGCATCCGGTTTTATACGAAAGCCCACTGGAATCTCTAACTTCATAAAGGCCGTAAGAAAATTTATTGATTTAGGCCCGTCTTCAATGGTTAAGCATTAAGCGGACTTGAAAAAATAAATATCCAAGCATTAACACCATGAAAAAAAAATCTATCAAAAAGAAATCTATCAAAAAGAAATCTTCAAAAAACCAAAGCGCTTCAATAGTGGGAATCGGCGCCTCCGCCGGCGGATTAGAAGCTTTAATTAATTTATTCAAAAGCGCTCCAACCGATAGTAGATTTGCTTACGTAGTCGTTCAGCATTTAGACCCAAGCCATGCCAGTTTATCCGTTGAGATCATCTCGAGATCCACTAAATTAAAAATTCAAGAGGTTAAAAGCGGTATCCGTATCAAGAGAAACGAAATATATGTGGTTCCGCCAAACCATATTATGCAGGTCGCGGGCAACAAACTGATGCTATTGCCCCGAAAAAAATGGCCGGCCTCTTCCTCTTCGATTGATTTTTTCTTTAATTCTTTGGCTAAAGCCCAAAAAGAAAAGGCCGTGGGCATCCTTCTTTCAGGCGCCGGGACAGATGGCACCAAAGGTTTAAAGGCCATTAAAGAAGCCGACGGACTCACCTTTGCTCAATTACCTTCTTCTGCAAAGTTTTCTGCGATGCCACAAAACGCCATCAGCAGCGGAGTCGTCGATTTTATTTTTCCTGTTGAGCAGATTATTCCCCAGTTAATTAATTTTTCAAACCGTAAGTCTGTTAAAAGTAAAAGTCCTTCTGTCGCTGAATCCGATTCCGAATTAGACCCTTATGTGCAAAGGATCTTGGGAGTCCTCATGGCACAAACTAAAATAGACTTCGTTGAATACAAGCAAAGCACTATCGGCCGTAGAATCCAAAGACGAATGGCCGCTGTAAAATTAAAAACTTTCGAAGACTATTACCTTCACTTGCAACAACATCCTGAAGAGGTTAAGGTCCTTTACAATGACATTTTGATTAATGTAACTGAGTTCTTTCGTGATCCAGAATCATTCAAAGCACTTAAAAAGCATGTCTTCCCTGCTTTATGTAAAAACCGTCCGCCTCGAACACCCATCAGGGTTTGGGTGCCGGGCTGTTCAACCGGAGAAGAGGCATATTCGATTGCGATAGCTCTGACGGAGTTCATGAAGGAAACTAAAAAATCCTATCCGGTTCAGATCTTTGCAACTGATATCAGTGAACCTGTTATTCAGAAGGCTCGTACAGGTCAATTCGAAGCCGGCATTAATGTAAATGTGCCAAAAAAGCTTTTAGAATCGTATTTTGAAAAAACCGAAAAGGGTTACAAAATATCTAAAGGCATTCGCGATCTTTGCCTGTTTTCAAAACATGATGTTACCAGTGACCCACCTTTTGCAAAACTGGACTTAATATCATGCCGGAATGTCTTAATTTATTTCACGGCCACATTACAAAAACGTGTTATACCGATTTTTCATTACGCCCTTAACACGAATGGCTTTTTATGGCTTGGGCGCTCAGAAAACCCAGGTGAATTTTCTAAGTCATTTTCCTTGGTCGACAAAAAGCAAAAGATTTATACCAAATCAAAATTTGCAACGCCTCTTAAGTTCAATTTTCCGGCCAGACAAGCGGCAGTTGCGCCATTTGAATTCAAAACAACACCAAACCCTCCTCCTTCCAGATTCGATTTCGAAAGGGGCGCCGATCTTCTGATGCTTTCGAAATTTTCTCTACCGGGGGTTGTAGTAAATTCCGACCTGGAAATCCTTCAGTTTCGTGGCCAAACATTTCCCTATCTTGAACCTGTTAATGGAAAGCCCAGCCTGAATCTTTTAAAGATGATTCGGTCAGAGTTGTTTTCGGGTCTGCGTACCGCCATCCAATCAGCGAAGCGGGAAAATAAAGCCACTTCACGCAAAGGTCTGCTTTTTGAAATTAATGACAAGCTTTTCACCGTCGACATCGATGTAGCCCCGCTAAATCAGAGCGCTCCTCCAAAGGAACGGACTTTTTTAATTCTATTTAAACGAAATGCTGAAATAAAGCCTGCAGCAAAGCTGCTGAAGTCCGGGAAATCAAAAAATAAATCTTCGCGGCTTGATGAAAATCACCGTGTGAAAGACCTAATCACTGAATTATCCGAACTTAAAGATTTTCAGCAATCACTGATTGAACAGTATGAGGCTTCGCAAGAAGAACTTATTGCTGCGAATGAAGAATTGCAAAGCACCAACGAAGAATTTTTAAGCGCCAATGAAGAAATTGAAACCTCAAAAGAAGAGCTGCAAAGTACCAATGAAGAACTGATTACGGTTAACGATGAGCTGCAGGCCAGAAACTTAAACCTGACAACTTTAAGCAGCGATTTGAACAACCTTTTGGCCAGTGTGGAAATTCCCGTTTTAATTGTAGGCAGTGATTACTGCATAAGACTTTTTTCGCCGAAAGCCAAAGCCGCCTTTAACCTTATACCGTCCGACGTGGGCCGGCCTATCAGTGATATTAAATCAAATTTTAATTTGGATTTGGCAACGCTTGTCTCAGAAGTGGTAGAAAACTTAAACGCTAAAGAAATCGAAGTTCAGGATCAAAAAAGTATTTGGTTCCGTGTGCAGATCCGCCCCTACCGTACCATTGACAATCGAATTGATGGCGCTGTTATTGCAGTCATTGACATCAACTATCTGAAACAAAAAGAACTTCGCACAAGTGAAAACTTGCAATACATCAAGTCTATTCTTTATTCTGTGCCGCTACCTTTAGTCGTTATCAATGATCACTTTCAGTTACGTTCCCCTAACCCTTCTTTTAATCAGTATTTTCAGCTGTCTTCAGACATTTCTGAATATAGTATTTTCAGCTTATTAAAGTTAGATCAAAAATCCAGTGCGGAGCTTCGGCTGGGGTTAAGTAAAACTCTCAAAGGCAGTGTTCCCACAACAGATTTTGCCATCACCTGTGATATCCCCGGAAGAGGGTCTCGCAAAATATTACTCTCTGCCGGCAAAGTTCACCCTAACACGGACGAAGCATCTGCGGCGCTTATAAGTTTTGTGGATGTGACTGAAGCCGCACTAAATGAAGAAAATCAAAAGCTTCTTTTACAGCAAGAGCAAGAGTCTGCCAAAAGGGCCAATGCAGCCAATCAGGAAAAAGATCAGTTTCTGGCAACGTTATCGCATGAGCTTCGTACGCCGTTATCTTCCATTTTGGCTTGGGCGCAGCTTATTTCGCAAGGCAAAGTTGATTTAGAAAAAGCCAAGATAGGCGCGGCCGTTATTGAGAGAAGCGCCAAAGCCCAAACACAACTCATTAACGATTTATTGGATATCTCGCGTATCACAGCAGGAAAACTTTCACTTACTATAAAAGCTATCAATCTGCTGGCTGACATTCGTTCTGCAATTGATTCGGTTAAGCCAATGGCCGATGCCAAATCAATCCAAATCGTGATGGAACAGGGAGACAAAGATATCTTTATCCATGGCGATTCAATTCGTGTGCACCAAATCATTTGGAACTTATTAACTAACGCCATTAAGTTTTCTCCGAAAAACAGTATTATTAAAGTTAATGTTTTAACCGGCGGTGTCGGCGAAAAGCGTTTTGTTCAAATAAAAGTTATTGATAACGGGAAGGGCGTTCCGCCTGAATTTCTTGAAAAGATTTTTCTGCGCTTTAGCCAGGCCGACAGCTCCTCAACCCGTGTACATGGCGGTTTGGGAATCGGGCTTTCAATCGTCAGCCATTTGGTCAGCCTGCAGGGCGGAACAATCACGGCCGAGAACGCAACAGGAAAGCAATCCGGCGCGATTTTTACAGTGACGTTTCCACTGATATCATTGGAAAAATCACAGGCTATCCAGATGGAATTTGAAACCGACAAGGGCAGACCGTCCACTTCGGACGATACAAAAAACAGCCCAGACCTACACGGCCTTCGCATTTTGTTTGTCGATGATGACGAAAATGCAAGAGACGCCATCTGTATTTACTTAAGATCCTTCGGAGCCGAGATTGTCTGCGCGGATTCTGCAAAACAGGCTTTTGAAGAGCTTTTAAATTTTCATCCACACGTTTTAATTAGTGATATTTCAATGCCGGAAGAGGATGGTTATTCTTTCATTCAAAGAGTACGGCAATTAAATCCTAACGAAGGCGGAAGTATACCGGCCCTCGCCTTAACTGCCCATGCCAGCAACGACGACAATGCGCGTGCACTAGAGGCGGGATTTCAGGCTCATCTGGCTAAGCCAGTGGCTGCAAATGAATTGGGCCAAATCATTTTACAGATTTGCCGGTAGTGATTTATTATTTCTCAGCGGCCCATAGTATAATTCGTTGGGTATTTAAAATCGACTGACGTAATAAATTTTTTCTCAGCTTTTTGTAAACGTCAGAAGAAACAACATAGGTTTTTCCGTTGACGGTGATCGGTTTAGATTTACCGAAGTTATCTCCGCGTAAAGTGACATTAGAAATCGAAGAAGAAAGAAACCCGTAATCACCTTTTCCCAGTTCTTTAGTGGCCCAGCCTTCGACGTTGTTGTCATCTGAAGTCGGCGTATTCAAATTCGGATTTAAAAGATCAAACTGAGTCAAAAAATTCATAACTTTTCTGGTGTACACTCCGGTATTGCTGAAAAAAGTCTGAGACCACAAGGCAGAAACAAACTTCGGTTCTCCGCCGTTTGGCTGTAATTCTTGAAACTCAACGGAGCTTTCTAATTCTTTCATAGTACCAAGGCCGGCAGATTTCATGATTTCAGCCGGTGAATGCAAACCTGCCAGTGTGATCGATTCACATGGAGGCTTCATCTCTGCTAATTCTTGCTTAAAAATATTAACTTTGTTTTCGAAACCGTCTTCTGTCGCATGGTTAATCCAAAGCACATGTAAAGGACTAGAAGCATCTTGCACCAAATGCATGATCTGCCCCAGGCGTTCTAGCGGTTTTCGGGGTAAGTTCGGGGTATTTCTTGATTGCGCGTCTTTAACAAAAGAGCCGGTATAGTTATCGACTGCTTTGCCGGCGTGCTCACGACCATTCCATTCCTTTTTCAATGGTCTGAAAGGATTATAAAAGTGAGAATACTGAAATAATTTTTTGATTCCATTTTTTAAATAATTGTCTTCATCTAAGTTTGAATTAATCATCACGCTGATTGAGGCGGCCGCACCGTCGTTTTGCCAGACCAAGTTTTTGGGCACTAATCCGCATTGTTGTAATTCAGAAAAAGCCAATTCAGAAACCAGCCGGTGATCAGGAACACTAAAGGCAAAAGAATTGATACCGACAAATAGAGTCAGAGCAAAAACGCTTGTTTTCATGTAATCTCCACACTCAGGTTACAGCAAGCGTGGTGCGAGCCAAATGGAATTGGTGCGAGCCTGGACTAAGAAAACCGTCTCATGTTGAGACGGTAACAAAAATCGGTTTCAGTGTGTTAAGTTTAAAAACGGTTTTCGCTTTTGGCAGCCTATCCACGGTCAAAGGCATCTTTAAGTTTCTTGTAATCTAATTTTACCATCTGCCACATGGCGTGCATGACGGCTTCTTTCTTCTTTTTGTTTTTGCTGGTATTCCATTTGTCAAAATCAGCGGGAGCGATCTGCCAGCGAACTCCATATTTATCAATCAGCCAGCCGCATTGCACGGGCTTGCCGCCACCATGGGTTAAGTTCTTCCAATAGTAGTCGATTTCCCTCTGATTTTTGCACGGAACAACCAAAGAAATGGATTCATTAAAATCCATTTTCGCATAGCCGTTTAACAACATAATCTTTTGACCTAACAATGTAATATGCATCGTCAGAACAGAACCCTCTTTAACACCCATCGGGTTACTACCCCAATACGAAGTCTTCCCGATTTTGGTTCCTTTAAAAACTGATTTATAAAATTTTGCCATTTCAGCGGCTTTATCGTTGGACCATACACAGACATACATTTTGGACATAGGAATTCTCCTGTTAAAAACAGATTACTGGGATGATGAGGCGAGTGCTAGGTGCACCGTCACAGGACTGGCCCATTTACCTTTACCGGACCTGTCAAACGATTAGCCAATGTTAAAATTAAATAAGTCATAGCTACTGTTTTACACTTTTAAAAAACATGAAAATTTTCGGCTAATTACACCCCTTTTTTGAAGCGTTTCAAATTGAGATTGAGCTTAAGCTAAGCTCTTGGAATTCCGACAAGTTAAGTGAGGGCGCGGATGAACAGTAAGTTGAAAAGAATTTCAAAATTTATTCTGATTTTCTATTCATTGACACTGTTGCTGACGGGCTTCCAAAACTGCGGCGCTATAAGCGTCGGTCCCGGCGGTCCACCTGAACCAATCGTTTTAGCGAGTACGGTTTCAGCTCCGACATATTTAAAACCTCCGACAGAAAAAGTTCAAATCAGCCGTTTAGTTGTGTTTATGGATATGAGTCAGTCCATGGTTTCACAATATTGCGATCACGACATCAGCAGCCCGGAGCCGAACAGCACTCCGGTCTGTTACTTATCAAATTCGGCGGATCCTGACCTTTGGCGTTTAAAAAATTTACGTAATTGGCTTGTGAAATTACAAACCGATTTACCTGCTGTAGCTTTAGCAGAAACAAAAGTTTTAATCGTGCCGTTCACCGGTGGCTTAGCGGAACTGAAACGTGATGAACCTTCCGTAGACGGTATTATGGCTTTTCAAACAGTGCCTAATGCCATTGCGACTGTTGACCGCTTGATGACAGAACAAACCCAAACTAAAAACAACATTCTTGGAGCCAGCCCCAGTGTTGTCGTTGAAAGTGTAATGGGAACTTCCATTCCCACTACGCGCTTAGAATTTTTGAAAGCGAAAGTTCAAACTGAAGTTGATAATTTAAGTGCTGCAGGACTATCCGGTTATGCGAACTTTCAGGTTTTAGTTTTCAGTGATGGCGAACCGGTGCCAAGTACTAAAAATATTAAAGACGTCATTGACCGTGTTTGGGCCGTTAAGGAAGATGCATTTGAATTGGGCGGAGGCCTGTTCGGATACACTCAATGTCGCAGTCTTTGTGCCAGCACTGTGCAAAGTTGGATCAATAATAATTTCAGTAATATTCCGGCAGTCAGCTGCACAGACAACCTGGGCCGCTTCGACCCACCTGATTCCTGCCAAATCTGTGTACCTGGAAACACTTACTATTGTACCGGCGGTGCGAATGTTCCAAATACTTCTTGTCCGGCATATTGCGTGAAAGCACTTGATCACTATAACCAAACTGGCCTGGGGTCGCAATACGATGGCGGATTCATTTCAGGTGCAAAAAATACTTTGCTTAATGACATAAAGACCAGCTGGGGGCATTTCGAATCTAATACTGCAAGCAAAATTGTAAGAAGCATCAACGGAGTTCGTGCAATCTTTGCCGAAAATTCTGAAGTTCAGTTTCAGGTTCAATTTTTAAAGATTGATAAATACAAATTAAACAACCCGCCGCCGCCAACAGCCGGTGAAATTACCAATTGGCTGGATTTAGCTAAGAACAGTTTTACAAAAAATGCGATTCATGAAGTAATAACCTCCCAAAACATGGATAAGACTCTTTTTAAATCTTTGCAGTCATCTTCCAGTTACAAAATTAGAAATTTCTTTGTCTTTAATCTTAATGCACGCGTTGATAAATATGCTGACTTTCAAATAGATTCAGATTCAGACGGATTATTTGATTACGAAGATTCTAGTCCCACAAATGCACGTACCAATGGTGTTTGCCTGGATTCGATTACCAAACGATACGGCTGCATGACTTTAAATTGTGATCGTAAACTTGATATAGATGGCGACAATTTGAACGAATGCGAAGAAAGAACGATTGGTTCAGATTCTTACGACTTCGATTCAGATAACGATGGATTGCCCGACAGCATTGAAATTCTTTACGATTCTAATTTTAAAAAATTTTCAGTTAATGAAAATTCAAATCCTCAGGCCGACAGTTTGTCCGACTTCAAAGCTGTTTTTTATGGTGTGCATCCTTTGGCCAACTGGGAACATGTAGAAGACAATAAAAAAATGAGCTTCTACTTCGAAATGACCGACCCTAAAAACTTTCCTACTGAAAGTGGAACCACCCTTCAAACCTGGGGTTACAGGGCTCAGATCAAGAGATTCCCGGGAAATGAAAAGCAGGCTACAGCTGTGAACTTTCCGATGTATGTTTCAAAAAATCAAAATATTTTGAATCAGCATCCGTTTAATATTCTTGATAGCAACGCAAATTCAAATCAAAACTCCATGCTGATTTTGATATCGTTAGTGAGCGTGGCAAATCCTAATGAAATTTATTGGTTCGCCATGAATAAACCGGTTGGCTTCGGCCTTACTGACCCGATCGAATTAAATTTAGCAGATCTGGTGCAAATCCGCGCTAAAGATCCGCAGGGTGAGTTAAGATGATGTTTAAACCGCAGAAGTTTATCTTAATTTTGCTTGTTTCATTTACGATCTTCAATTTTCAAAACTGTGGAAATGTTTATGTGGCTAGCCGTCCCTCTATTGCACCGGTAAAGCCTTTAACAACTTATAATATCAGCGGGAACATCTGCTCTGAAGTGGGTGCGGAATCGTCTAGCCCTTTAAAAATTCTATTTTTAGTCGACATGTCGCTTTCGAACCTGGGCGGTAAAATTACACGCCAGTCAGGAAATGCTTTTGCACACTATATCTGCCAAAACATTTTGAATGGCAATCCTAATGACGCGGCTTTGTTAGCGGAATGTTCTGTGCCGGAACTTAAACCGACAGACCCTACCGGTGTTCGCTTTCAGGCCATGAAGAATTTTTTAAGTCCGGATTCAGCCTGCGCGCAGATTTCAGAGTCGGCACAAATTGAATATTCCGTTGTCGGCTTCGGTACCGATACGATTTTTCCTTCAGGACAAAACCAAACCTGCGAATCGTCTTTTAAAAGCGATCCTGCGAATGTGAATGCACTGATCGACGGCTTGAAGATGATTCAGACCTCTGATTTATCACGCCCAAGCCCGGTGCAAGCCGGAGCGGGTTCTCCGTATGCTATGGGGGCCACTAATTATTTAAAAGGGCTTAATTGTATGAACGAAAAGTTGGGATCTGATTCTTTATTG
>JANWIU010000141.1 GCA_025449725.1 Pseudobdellovibrio sp. | reverse complement strand
TTCCAGTCCAATGTATCCGCCGCCGATAACGACAACGCGTTTTGGAATTTCATCAAATGCTAATGCGCCCGTTGATGAGCAAATTTCTTTTTCATCAAACGGAAAGCCCGGAATTTCAATTGGGCGAGAGCCGGTTGCCACGATAAAATACTTTGCGGTTATGGAATCAGTACCGGTTGAAGACTTAACTGTGATTTCTTTTGAATTTTTAAATTCTGCGTTTCCTTTTAGAATGGTAACGGAGTTTCCCTTTAATAACTGGTTCACGCCGCCTGACATTTTGTCACACACGCTTTGCTTCCAGCCCACGAGCTTTTTCATGTCGACAGAAATTCCGCCCTGAATATTTAGACCCATGGTTTTAAAATCATGTTGGGCTTTGTGAAGAAGGTGAGTGGCAGTGATCATGGCCTTTGAAGGAATACAGCCAATGTTCAAACAAACGCCGCCAAGAGCCTCTCGCTCAACAATTGCGGTTTTAAAACCAAGCTGGGCAGAACGAATGGCTGCTACGTAACCACCGGGACCGGATCCGATAACAACAACATCAAAATTTTGCATAAGGGCTCCTTAGTATTACGACATTCCCATCATCAGTACTCCTGGATTTTGCACTTTATCCAGGAATGATTTCAGGAATCTCGCAGCCACCGCACCGTCGATTAGGCGGTGATCGGCAGTGATCGTGTAATTCATTGATTTGATAAATTTGAATCCACCGTTTTCAGTTGGAACCGGCTTATCATTAATTTTGTACATACCTAGAATCGCAACTTCAGGGTGATTGATAATCGGAGTCGCATAAGTGCCGCCTACAGATCCGATGTTGGTCACCGTAATGGTAGCCCCCTTCATTTCATCCGGCTTTAGCTTCCCGTCGCGAGCACGTTTAGAAAGATCCAGAATTTCTTTTGAAATATCCAAAATACTTTTTTGATCTGCATTTTTGATAACCGGGACCACTAAACCGTTTGGAGTGTCAGCTGCAAAACCGATATTGAAATATTTTTTGTAAACGATTTGCGAAGCTGCGTCGTCGATCGAAGCATTGAATTGCGGGAATTCGCGGATCGTTGCAATCAGCGCTTTCATTACAATCGGAAGATAAGTAATTTTGGTTTGATTTTTTTCTGCAAATTCTTTTAACGACTCACGTAAAGTTACCAACTGAGTCACGTCAGCTTCATCCATCAGTGTAAAGTGTGGAATGATCGCTTTTGACATTTGCATGTTTTGGGCGATTTTTTTACGAATACCGATTAGGTCTACGCGCTCTTCAGCTTGGGCATTTGTTGAATTGTAAGCCGGTTTAGGAAAGCTCATAGAAGGCGATCCGGCTGCAACAGCACCGCTGCCGGAAGTAGCAACGCTTGCGGAACCTTTTGCGCCTAACACATCTTCACGAGTTACGCGGCCTGCGAGGCCGGAACCGTTCAGTACATTGATATCAATACCTGTTTCACGAGCTAAGCGACGGGTGGCCGGTGTAGCCAAAACACGCGATTCAGCAACCGGAGGGTAAATGTTCGTGCCCGTGCTGCCGGAAGCCGACATGGTCATAGCAGCAGGTTGTTGTTGCTGAGGTTGAGCTGCCGGTTTGCTTGAGCCATTGCTATGCGCAGCTTGTGAAGTCGGTGCAGGAGACGCGGAGGCGCCGCTGCCGGAAAGAACCAACAGAACTGATTCTACTTTAATTACATCACCTTTTTTAAATTTTAATTCTTTAACAGTTCCTGCAACAGGAGACGGAACTTCAACGGTGGCTTTGTCAGTCATGATCTCAGCCACGGTTTGATCGGCCTTTACAGCATCACCGATATTGACAGTCCATTTAACAAGTTCACCTTCGGTTACGCCTTCGCCTAACTCAGGTAATTTTACCGGAATAGCTGCGCCTCCTGAAGAAGTTGCAGGGGCCGGTGCAGCAGCAGCCGGTTTTGCAGCGGCCGCCTGAGGGGCCGGTGCAGATGGAGCAGCTTTCGTAGCGGTTGCGCCTGCTCCTGCCGAATCTAAAGTCAGAATCACAGATTCAACTTTAATAATTTGACCAGGTTTAAATTTTAATTCTTTAACAGTTCCTGCAACAGGAGATGGAACTTCAACAGTGGCTTTGTCAGTCATGATTTCAGCAACGGTTTGATCAGGCTTAACTTGGTCGCCGACTTTAACAGTCCACTTTACTAATTCGCCCTCTGTTACGCCTTCGCCAAGTTCAGGTAATTTAACGTCCATTTTTTAATTTCCTTCTGCAGTTGTTGTTGCGGGTTCTTGTTGCTCTGCTTTTCTTTTTTTCTCGATCACGCCCTTCATAAAAAATTCTCCTGCGCGATAAGAGCTTCTTACCAGCGGGCCTGAAGCCACATACAGAAAACCCATGTCTTCTGCAGTTTTTTGCCACCAAGCGAATTTTTCAGGGGTCACATATTCAATTACTTTTAAATGTTTTTCAGTTGGCTGAAGATATTGACCGAAAGTCACAACGTCGCAGCCGACAGCACGAAGGTCTTTTAATGTTTGAAGAACTTCTTCATCTGTTTCACCCAAGCCCAGCATAATTGAAGACTTGGTGTACATCGACGGATCAAATTCTTTTACCGCTTGCAGTACGCGCATCGACTGTTTGTAAGTGGCACGCGGGTCACGCACTCGCGGAGTCAGTCGTTCAACGGTTTCAATGTTGTGAGCAAATACATCCGGTTTTGCTTTTGCTAAATGAAGAATTAAATTTTCATCGCCGCGAAAGTCGGGCGTTAAGATTTCGATGATTAAATTTGGATCCAATTTTTTAATTGTTTTTACGGTTCTTGCAAAATGGTCAGAACCTTGATCCGGCATATCGTCGCGATCAACGGATGTAATCACAACATAATGCAATTTCATTTGTGAAATGGAGTACGCGACCTTTTCCGGTTCGAATGGATCAACCGGTGGAAGTCCCAGTTTGGCGTTCCCGGTTTTTACGTTACAGAAGCGGCAGCCGCGCGTGCACACTTCTCCCATGAGCATAAAGGTGGCCGTTCCGCCGGACCAGCATTCACCCATGTTAGGGCACTTGGCTTCCTGGCAAACCGTGGCCAATTTCAATTCACCTAACATGCCTTTGATGCGCGTGTAGTTTTCTCCTGACGGAGCTCGGACTTTTAACCATTCCGGTTTCGGACCATGGCTTTTTTTAGGGGCCGGCGAGTCTGTTTTCATCGCGTCAGTTTTAGCTTGTACCAGTCATGAATTCAAGCGCTTACGGGGGGTGATGAAACGCCTACATTTTAACCATTTTTTAGAGCGAATCAACGTTGCAAGCGCCGCTGGCCGGGCTTCGGACGGCCCCGGGTGCTTTACTTTGATTTTAAGGCGTTTTGATTGCGGCAAGCCTTTGCATAGGGGGATTGGATAGGAGGCTTTTATGTTTTATTTTCTTCGTATTTTGATTCTTTTCTTTGGGTTGTTTAAATTTGCACCGCCGGCAATGGCAGAAAATTTTTCAACTGATATGGTTGTGTTAACCGGGCAGTGCTCAAAAGCTATTTGCCTTCCGCCTTACCGAAGAGAAGTTATTTACGAGATCGCCGGTTCGGATTCAGGTAATTCGGTTATCAAAAGATTAAAAGCCGCTGCAATCGATCAAGCACAAATTTGGGCGGACACTATTCTTGAAGGTGATTACGCAACAGATTATAAAACGCGTTTAGATAAAGCCGTGGCCTTCTTTTATGGCGGAAGTTTAGTGGCGTATTATATTACATACTCTGAGGGCGCGTGGGATACCGGTACTTGTAAGTATGACGGCATAAATGACTCGACCTTAACCGGCTGCAAACCCGGGCGGATAGTGGAATCGGTTTATTTATCACCTGATTTTTCAGACTATCATTTTGTTGAAGAAGACTATGCCCGTTTTGTTGCTTACTAGTGCGGATATTCGAAGAATTGAAGTGGATTTTTTATAGTCAAAAAGGCTGATTTGCTTTAGGTTAGGCCTATGTCAGAAAAATCCTACAAAGTTCTTTTGCATGAGCCCTTTCGCTTAAAGTTAGCAGAAAGTCTTTTACCCATTCTTAAGAAAATGGACCCGGCTGCAGAGCTGGAGCCGGTTTATAAAGCTCTGGTTGAGCCGCCGAATCCGGATATGGGTCATTTAGCTTTCGGATGTTTTATTTTTGCAAAAGTTTTGAAGAAGTCACCGGCACAAGTAGCGACGGATTTAAAATCGCTATGGACGGACGTTGAAGGAATTGCGTCAGTAGAAGCGGCGGGCCCCTATTTGAATTTTAAATTTAGTGCGGACTTTTTGGCTCTACATACAGTACGTAATATACTGGATGGAACGGTTTTTAAAACTAAACTGATTTCGGATCCGCCGAAAACAATGTTTGAATATTCCCAGCCGAATACACATAAAGAATTGCACGTTGGTCACATGCGTAACCTGTGTTTGGGTGATTCTTTAGTTAGGTTGTACCGCCGCACTTATGGTAGCGATTTAGTGATCAGCACCACGTTTCCGGGAGACGTGGGTACGCACGTTGCAAAATGCCTTTGGTATATTGAAAATCACGTTGGCCTTGAAGTACTTGATCAAAAAAGAAAAGATCCATTAAAAGCTGAATGGCTTGGGCAAATGTATTCGGCCGGCAACATTAAACTTGAAGACGAAGAAAAAGATCCGGTTAAGTACGAAAAGAATAAAGCACAGCTGACCGAAATTCTTAAACAGCTTGAAGCCGGCAGCGGAAAGTATTTTGACCTTTGGAAAGAAACCCGCGAATGGTCCATTGATTTGATGGAGCAAGTTTACCGTTGGGCGGGTGTAGAATTTGACCGTTGGTATTGGGAATCTGACGTGGATTCCGCATCAGTTAAAACGATCAAAAGATATTTTGCTGAAGGCAAGCTCATTGAATCGCAAGGCGCAATCGGCCTTGATTTCAGTAATGAAAATATGGGCTTTTGTATGTTGCTGAAGTCCGACGGTACGGGGCTTTATGCAACTAAAGATGTAGAGCTGGCACGGCGAAAATTTGAAGATTTTAAAATTGAAAAATCTATTTACGTTGTAGACATGAGGCAGGCGCTTCACTTTAAACAGGTGTTTCGCACATTGGAGGTTTTGGGTTTTGAACAGGCTAAAAACTGTTATCACCTACAATACAACTTCGTAGAGCTTCCGGATGGCGCTATGAGCTCTCGTAAAGGAAATATTATTCCGCTAACGTCATTGGTAAACCGAATGCGTGAGCACGTGAAAACAGAATATCTTTCCCGTTACAATAACGAGTGGCCCGCGCCGGAAATCGAAACGGCAGCGGACATCGTAGCAAAGGGTGCCATTCATTACGGAATGTTACGACAAGACACGAACAAAAAAATCGTATTTGATATGAACGAATGGTTGAAACTTGATGGTGAGTCAGGTCCTTTCATTCAGTATTCTTATGCTCGAATTAATTCACTTCGTAAAAAGTTCGAAGCCAAAGGAAATTTTGACGGAAATTTGTTAAATCATCCTTCGGAATTAAAGTTGATGCAGCATTTGATGAATTTCAACACTGTCATTGTGAATGCAACCGAAAATTATAAGCCATCTGCGCTTTGTACCTATCTTTATGAAACGGCGAAAAAATTCAATGTGTTTTATCACGACTGTTCTGTTGGAAATGCAGAAACAGAAGATTTGCGCCAGAGCCGTTTGGCCTTGAGCTCGGCCACCGGTCTTGTTCTAAAAGAGGGTCTTTCGCTTTTGGGTATTCCCGTGCCGGAAAGAATGTAGACGGAGAGCAGATGAAATTTAAGACGCAGCTTCATGAAGGTATTTTGCTTCAGAGATATAAAAGGTTTTTTGCAGACGTCGAATTAAAAGGTGAAAAGTACACTATTCACGTACCGAACACCGGAAGTCTAAAAGCCGTCATTGAAAAAGGCGCAAAACAGAAATGTTGGTTCAGTCTTCACGGTGATACTTCTAAAAAGCTGCAAGGGACGCTAGAGGCGGTACAGGCGCCGAACGGAACCTGGGTTGGGGTAAACACGGCTAACCCGAATAAAATTGTTCAAGAGGCCATTCAGGCCGGAATAGACAAAGCTAAGCCTCACTTCAAGCACTGGGATTACGGTTATTACCGCTCAGAATACAAAATTTCGAAAGAGACCAGATTGGACGGAATCTTTTGCAAAGTTGAAAAGGACTTGGAGTCTGAAAAAGCTAAAAAACATTTTATTGAGATCAAGAACACCACTTATGTTGAAGAACATGATGGAAAGCTCTGGGCGATGTTCCCGGATTCTGTAACTGAGCGCGGTCAGAAACACATTAAGGAAATGATATCTTTGATGGCAGACGGGCACCGAGCAGAGTTTATTTTTACGGTTCAACGAAGCGATGTCGTCGGTTTTAAACCGGCTGCCAATTTAGATCCGGAATATGCAAAACTTTTGAAGCAAGCCAACAAAAAGGGTTTGATTATTACACCTGTAATTGTCAGCATCGATGCAAAAGAAGTGAAGCTCACACAGAAGGTTCTTCCGGTGAGCCTGGATTAATTTATTCAACGGGGCGAAGCGCAACTTCCATTTGAAACGTCAGCGGCGAACCCACAAGCGGCCGCCCGGTGCGGCTAACCTGAAGCACTGCTTTAATTTTTGATTTTTTATCTTTCACTTTTGCAAACAGAAAATTCACTAGCCCGTTAGCATCGGCCGACGGTGTTTGCTCTTCCAGTTTTTTACCTTTGTCATCAAGCACGGTCACTTTATAAGTGCTGGTGATTTTTGCGTTCTTAACGGAATCGGTAAAGCTGAATTGAAAGCGCTTTACAGTAGGCGCCCAGTTCAGTACGGCATTTTTAATTGAAGCAGGCCCTGCTGTTGTTGCATCCCATTGAGCGGTGGCCTCTAGTTCTATGTTAATTCCGGCTCCGACAATGGTTTGAGATTTAATTTTATAAAGCCAGATTGTATCCACGGATTGCAAGCTGACGGTGGCTGTTTTTGTTGTTGCTGTTTCAAGAACGATATTCAGCTTTTCAACATCACCTGCGGTTAACACTGCATTTTGCGGAAAGTGAACTGATACCTGAAACTGAAGCTGTTTTTCAAATACCTGACGTGTACGGGTTTCGCAGCAACGTGTTTCTTCGCGGTAACGGGTAACTGTGCGGGTTCTTGTTTCATAACGGTAGCGGGTTTCATCTCGGTATCCTGTTACTTCCCGTTGATACGGAACCTGTTCGAATCCGCATTCGTTGTCGGTATAGGAAACCTGTTCATAACCACACTGTTGATCAGTGTAAGGAACGTTTTCGCAAACCTGACGGTCTTCGCAGCGCTGAGAAGATGAGCCGTCTTCACAAACGGTACGTGTTTTACAAATCGGTTCTCCGTGAACGTTGGTGCCGCACTCGGTGACTTCACGGCATACGGGCGTGCCCGGCACAACGTAGCACTGAACTTCATTGTGGCACTCTTGTCGGTAATTAGTAACATCATGACAAACATATTCATTTTTATACTTAGTAACATCGTGGCAGACATACTCACTTCTATAGTCAGTTACATATTCGGTATAGGGAACAGAGACCGTGTAAGGGATTTCTTCCTGATATTATTCTTCGACTTCGTAAGGAATCTGAACGGTGTATTCGCTTTGATATTGTTCAGCCCGGTAAAGATTTTTCGAAAGTTCTCCTGAAAGTGTCTGATCGGATTTATCGGTGCGGTTCAGTTTTAGAACTTTCACCTCAGCCGGTTCAGCAAAAACCTGACAGGCCATAACGGTCAAACAAACGGTTAACGCAGTCTTCAGCGTTGAAAAACGGATCATTTTGTCCCCCTTTTTGGTTACGGGCTTTGTTCAAAGCAAGGGGAGTGCCTCGTGTTTTAGATAAAAAAGAGCCACTTGGACTCCAAGTGGCTCTTTTAAATTTTTAGTTTGATTACTAAATAAGCTTAATGTGAACTTATTTCTCTGATTACTTGTTCATGCTTAAGTGCTGGTCGATGATCGATTTAAATTCAGGAAACGGGTAGGCTCCGCGTAAAGAAACACCGTTAATGATGAAACCCGGAGTACCGCTCATATTGAATTTTTTAGCTTCTTCCATATCGGCAGCAATAACTTTATCGATCGATTCATCTTTAAGATCTTTCTGAAGTTTAGCCATGTCTACGCCAATTTTTTTTGCTGTTTCAGAAAGTAATTTTTCGCCTTTGTCTTTGAATCCCGCTTGGTTTTCAAAAATGCTGTCGTGGAATTTTTCAGCTTTTTCGTGGCTTTGTTTTGCAATCGCCTCAATGTAACGGGCTGCAGGCATTGCCATTGGATGGAAATCCAAAGGTAAGTGCTTGAAGATGATACGTACTTTTTCGCCGTATTCTTTTTCAACTTGCTTAACAGTTTGGTAACCGCGTGAGCAGTATGGGCACTGAAAGTCAGAGTATTCTACGATTGTGATCGGTGCATCTTTTTTACCGAAGACAACGCGGTCGCCACCCAATTCAGGTTTAAGTGGGTTTTTAAATTCTTCGTCACGAGATTTCTTTTCTTCTTGAGCGGCTCTTTCGCCTGCGTTTTTCTGCGCTTCTTGAGCGGCTTTGTTTACCACTTCAATGAATTTTGCAGGATCTTTTTCGATCGCGACAAAAACGATAGATGGATCTTTTTCGATGGCAGCTTTTAACTGGCTCGCTGAAGGAGCGCAGCCGGCAAAGCCGATGGCTGAAAGAATTGATGCGGTAACGATTAAAATGCGTGATGTTTTCAAAGGAGCCTCCATAGCTTTTATTAATTCACAGCAATAACTAGTCTGTCATAAGCTGCGTTAAAGGGAAAAGGATTTTTTAAGGAGCACTTGCCCTATAGATTTGCTCTATGGTCGGTGTTATTTTTTGACAACTCACGACAGAGGTCCAGAGTGAATGATTCATGCTCAACGCGACTAATAAAGTTAGTTAGTATAGAGGCATGATGACCGGAAGATTTGTATTTATCATTATTCTTGCATTGTTAACGGCTTGCAGTTCAAAACCTGTGAAGCGTGAAAAATCGCAGCTTAAGTACACGCCGGGGCAACTTCGTTTTATTGAAGTTGATGAAATGAATACTCTCATCAGCGATCAGCTCGCTGTCTATAAGAAAACAAAAGATGTGAGTGTGATAGATGATTTGCTTGTCACGGTCTTGTCACGTCCCGACGCTGACAATATCTTAGAACGAGAACTCATTATAATCCAAAACTCGTTTCCCTCTTATGAAGAGTGGGAAAACTCAGTAACGCGTGTTGTGGACCGAGCAGGGCAAGCCTTGAAAGATAAAACATGTTCGGTTCAGGATGAGGCATCCTATACCATAGTCCTGGAAAACATATTGTCTGAATTTCGCGGTGAGTTTAACAAGCCGGACGAAAACACAGACTTTGAACTGAGCGTTATAGAAAAAATTGAAGCGATGGACTTGAAAGTTTCGGAAGCAGCGTTCCGCGAAGCTAAAATAAATGCGATGAGCACTTTAGTATCGCCTTCTTTAATAGCCCGTAAACTTCTGACTGAAATCAAGACTCTAAAGAAATAAACCCAGGCTAAATCTGAATTAACCGGGCAGGACCTGCTCTTAAGTCTAACCGATTTGCTTTCACTATATAAAATTCTAATTTTTTTTCAAATTGTCTCAATCTGACTCAAGTTTTTGCATTTGGTCTCCGATGAGTTGTTAGAAGCCAGGATGGCGATTAATTACCAGGAGGACATCATGTTTATTCAAGGAAATTTACAAGTGGTTTTCGATGCACTTTACAGCGTAGGTGCTATTGATCCTGTATTGGGAATGGACTGGGAAATTATTAATAATGAGATGTCAAAATCTCCGAAAGTTGTGAACGCACTCTGCGCGCAAATCAATGCATGTCAGGGCGATAAAGATCAATTGATTAACACATTTAGAACTTTAGAACCGAAATTATTAAATTATGTTGCCTTGGAGGTTGCTCGTGAATTCTGTGAATTTCAAGACCGCAAAGAATTACACTAGGACGTCAATGCTTGCATTGCCTGGTTTTCTACGTGCGTTCCTATTTGCATTCTTCTTTTTAGTGCAGGTAAAAGTCCATGCACAAATAGTTGAAGCAAGTGATAACAAGGATGCTATTACAGCTCCGCAAACGTCTTCTAAAATTGTTATGCCGACCCAACAAGTGATTGTGAAGCCTACAGAGGCAACGGTAAAACAGAAAGACAGCGAGATTTTAAAAGCGATCCGTAAAGCTGTTCAGCCGGTTGAGCCCACAAATCAAATCGTAATTCTGAATACTGAAAAAGGTTTCGTGCCGGATAAAGTACACGTTAAAAAAGGTGAAGCTTACAAAGTGCATGTGGTGAACATTAACATGCGTGAAAAGAACACCAGCTTTATTATGGATTCTTTTACTCAGTCACATAATACGGTTTTTGCGACAGAAAAAACTTTTAATATCGAACCACAGGTTGAAGGGGTGTACTCATACCAATGCCCTGAAACCGGTATGCAAGGTCAGTTGGTTGTTGTAAGCGAGGAAGCTCCTGCTACAAAAACTAAACGAAAATTGGCGTCAGAGTAAATAGAGACTTGAGGAATTGGTAACGAGGAAATATGTCAGACTCTCAGAGCAATTTTAAAGAGGTTATTGAACGGGCGCTAGGGCCCGTTCAGGAGTTTTTGCAAGACCCGGGAGTCTCTGAGGTATTAATTAACGGACCTGACCAAATTTTTGTCGAACGAAACGGCAAACTTGAATTAACCAAAGCAAAATTTCCCGATGAAGATAACTTACAAGCTGCGATCAACAGTATCGCACAATCAGTTGGCCGAAGAATCAGCAAAGACGAGCCGCGCTTAGATGCGCGTCTTCCTATTATTGAAGGTTCACCCGCCAGCGGTTCCCGTATCGCGGCAGTACTTCCGCCGATTTCGCGCCAGGGTACCGTGATCAGTATCCGTAAATTTACTGCAAGTAAAATTTCTCCAAATGATTATATTAAATACGGAACGATTTCTCCTGATGCATGGATGTTTTTGGATCTTTGCATGTTCTTGGGAAAAAACATCATTGTCAGCGGTGGTACCGGTTCCGGTAAAACAACTTTGCTAAGCTTGTTATGCTCTCGCATTCCAAGTGGCCAGCGCGTTTTAGTGATCGAAGACTCTTCTGAGTTACAAATTGACTATGAACATATCGTGCGTTTTGAAACCCGCCAGGCCGACATCATCGGTAAGGGCGAAGTCACAATTAAAGATCTACTTAAAAGTGCTCTACGTTTGCGTCCTGACCGCATTATTGTGGGTGAGGTTCGTTCATCAGAGGCGCTTGAGCTTATTAATGCAATGAACACCGGTCACAAGGGTAGTATGGGAACGGTGCAAGCGAACACTCCTGAAGACGCGATTGTACGCTTGGAAGCACTGGCTGCCGGCGGCGACGCGAAGATCAGCGAAAAAGCGCTGGTTTCACAAGTGGCTTCTGCAATTGAAGTTATTGTTCAGATTTCCAGATATTCCGACGGATCCAGAAAAATCGGCGCCATTTCAGAAGTGCGTGGTGTTGATGAAGAAGGAAAGTACATTGTTGTTCCGATTTTTGAAATTTCAAAACTCGAGCGCGGCCATGACGGTAAACTGATCGGCGGCATAG
>JANWIU010000140.1 GCA_025449725.1 Pseudobdellovibrio sp. | reverse complement strand
CCGCGAATATCGAAAAAGTTAAATATGAACTGGAAGTCGGCAATATGTACATCAACCGCGGTATCACGGGTGCAATGGTTGACCGTCATCCTTTTGGTGGCTTTAAAATGTCAGGAATCGGTTCTAAAACCGGCGGCCCTGACTATTTAAGACAATTCATGGAGCCTATCGTCGTCACTGAAAATACCATGAGACGCGGCTTTGCTCCTGAAGAGTAAATAGACTGAGGCCATGATCATGCCTGTCAGCGCACCACCGACGTGTGCTGATACGGCAACGTTTGTGGCCACTCCGGTGGGTTCCCACCACAAAGTGATAAAGTCAGACATCAGAAAAATCGGAAGAATGAAAAATACAGGCAAATAGATTTTGCCGTACCCGTCTTTTACAGGAGCCAACATGTAAAACCACGGCATCAATTTACTATTATGGTATACCAATAAAAATCCCAGTAATCCACTGGCTGAAGCACTGGCACCGATCACCGACATGCCGCCTGAACGGTCCATAGAAAGAAAAAACATTCCGCCGACAAATCCGGAAAGTAAGTAAATACCGACTAGTACTCCGGAGCTCACTGTCTGTTCTAAATAGGCCATCACGAGAAATATGATAATTAAATTTCCGAACAAATGTACAAAGGAGGCATGAATGAATTGATACGTCACCCATGACCAGGGAGAGGCCTCAAAACCGCCCAATCCAAATTGAAACTGCGGAGACGCTTTATAGGATTTGTAAAAGCTGGTCATAACGGATTTTACTTCAGCAATCGCAATCTGGTCCCCCGCAAAGGGAAAAGAGTCAATGCGGCTCCAAAATTTTTCATCTTTGATCGCACGATAGAAGACCGAATCAACAGTTTCACCGCTTTTTATTTCGATAGGATCCTGAGTTTGGTTGTACATCTCATACAACGAATGCTTAAACGACTCTTGCTGCATTTTTTCTGCAAGTTCGTTACTGGGCCAAGTTTGATCGGTCATGGAAACAATTCCATACACAAAAAAATTCAAAAAAAGAACGATCCAAGAAATTTTGAAAAACGGCTTCGAAGTAAAACTTCTGAAGTCACCAGGTACAATCACAGATCCCCCAAGAGTTCCATGATTTTTCCGTGCCGGTCAGATTTTCTAATTTGTGTTTCAGAATCTTGTGCCGTGGGCTGTAATTTTGTATAAGCTTCGATTTCAGTGTCTGGAACTGACGCCGGTGCCCGTTGATTTTCTTCTTCGACATCACCCTCTGACAACATTTCCAGTAACTGGTATTTTCTCATCGGTTTCAAACTGTTATATTGCGCCAGATTTTCAAAGTTCGCTGCAGCATCATCAGTTTTATCAAGCTTTAATGCTATTTCATACTTCAATACGTCTGCCAAAAGACCTTCTTCATTTAAGCTCATGTAAAGCTCCTCAAACTGTTGGGATTCAAAAGCCTTAGCGACTTTGCAACCCAAAGCCACCTCATCACCGTCTTGACCTTCGCAGGCTTTAGTCAGGTATTGCTGCTCTTTTTCAGAATCTTCAGCCGTCAATGACTTCGCGTAATAGGCCATGCTGTAACCATCGTATTTTTGCTTCCAGAGTACGAAGTCAGCTTCACGATCCAAGCATTGATCTGATAGTTGGTTTACCAGATTTAACGCCACTGCAGCCTCTAAACGTTTATCATATTCAAATGTTTCAAGCCCGTCGCAAAAAAACTTCTTTTCCTGCATTTGTGCAAAACTGACGGCACGGCCAACGATCTGTTTGTAGTTAGTCCAAACGAACGTTGAAAAAATAAATATAAAGAAGACAGTCAGCGTTGCCACAAGTGCACGCCAATATTTAAATTCGTGTTCGAATGTAAACGAAAAAGTTTCCGCTTTAGCCGTCACTACAGAGACGTCGGCCACCTGATCGTAAAAAGTACGGCGGCGTTTATTCGTTAACACAGATAAAAAAGGAACTCCAAGAAGTAAAAAGCTGAACCAAAAAAGGATTTGTCTGAAGTACAAACGAACCAATGACAAAGAATTAACATCATCAAATTCAAACCGAAGTTTTAAGAAATACTGCCCCGGTGTCGCACGCCAAATTTCGACAAACAGCACTTGTACCAAACTGAATAAAAGTAAAAACGACACAGCCATTAAGATATAGAAGAGATCATTTTCTGCAGCTAATGGATTATTTTTTGCGAAGACAAATCCGTTATTGAACACCAGATACAGCGCGAACATGATAAAAGGCGAAATTACCAGATAATCAATTACGAACGAAAACACTCGGTCGATAATTTTTGCCGGATGAATGGTGTTTGAAGGAACTTGAATTTGGGAGTAGTTTATATCTTGAAAAACCATACAAGCTTATCGGTTTAGAAAGCCGATAAGCTTATGAAAAATTTAAAATTTAATTACTTAATTTCTATGTTTAGAACTCGACCTTCGGCCGTACGCTTAACAGTTACTATTCCTGTTTGGTTGCCGGTCGCGTCTTTTAAAACAACAGAATCTGTTGTGCCGTCTACTTTTTGAATCGTGTAGTTAGCAGAATTTTTAAATACCGAGTTGTACTTTGAAATGGCAGAACCAATATCCAAAGCCACAGGATCATTGTTGTCGCGTAAGCTGATTTTCAACAGTTTACCATCAACAACCTGAGCGTCGTAATGCCCTTCTAAGGCTTCATATAAAAACTTATCACTGATATTCGGCTTAGCACCGATTTGAGTTTTTCCGTTGGTATCTCGGGACACGGTTTTAGCTAATTCCTGCTCCCATTTGATTTGCTCCGGCACATATCTTTCACCAAAGCTTGCAACCTCACGGTTTTGTTCTTTATTGCTTGCGCGCATGATCAGCTCATTCACTGTCACGGCTCCTGCTACTACGACTACCAAAGTTAAAATTGTAAGTTTCTTCTGATTCATAACCATAGTGTAACCTAACTTTCGTGTAACATCGGTTGAAAAAAGACAAGGCTCGATCTTAGTCGAGCCCCACCATCTTCAAATTTAATTAAAGCCTAAACTACGCAGCAATCTTACGACGACGCGCTTGTGAAGGATCAATGTGATACTGCTTAACTTTGCGGTAAAGCGTCGCACGGCCAATACCTAAAGCCTTAGCAGCCTCAGTTAAGTTTCCTTTGTATTGGTTAATTGCTGATTCAATAGCTTTTGCTTCCAGATCTTCCATTTTCTGAACGCGGCCATCACCAGTATTAGTTGGGAAAGCAACTACATTGTTCGTGTGGTTGTTATCAACAGATAATGGGTTTGTGCCGGTAGATAATGCCGGAATGCCGTTTACTAGTTGTGTACGGAAAAATGGATTATCTAATCCGTCTCTCCATTGCTGACCGTTGTAAGAATAAAAACTTACATCCTGGCCTTCGCATGATTTTTTTAACTTCTCAACCACTTCTGGTGTTTCCCCTACTATGTATACGAACGAACGAGCCATACGCCCTCCTCTAAAAATTTAATGAGTCAATGACTCACAATGAATGTATCGGTTTGATAAGTAGAAAGTTTAAGGGGATTTGAAAAAAAATTATTTATTTGAGACTGTCTCAGCTTGAGACAGTAATGGCGAATAGGTTGAATCTAACAACCCAGCCCAGCCTTTCATCCAAATAATTCCCTTCCAAAGGTGACTGGCACCTTTGGAATCCGGACGTCGGATTACCTTATATATGGACGGCATATTGGATGGTTATAAGACGTATCCGTTAAAAAAACGTCCGCAAAACATTGAAATTCGGGAATTGAAAGTGCCAGGTACTTTTTCTTCGTTGGGCTAAAAACTAAAACGGCCTTTCCTAAGAAAAGCCGTTTCAAATAATCACATTAATGTAATCGGAAATTAGATTATCTTCGTCCTGATTTGATTTTGACCTGCAACTTAGAGATTAAGTGTACAGCCATTTTTTCCTGAACCTTACACATCTTCAACTCATCACGTCTGTAAGAACGCTGAGATGGAGTCAATGTGCCTGTTTCAAGTTCCATTTCGTAATCCATTTTGCTGGCGCGAATACCTTCAAGCTCTTTTGATTGCTGCTTGAATAATTTCGTTACGCCGCTCACTGGAGCTACTTCGATCCACTCTTCTTTTTGACGGTACCAAGATACCATTCTTAAGAAGCGCGCTTTGTTTTTTGCCAAAGTGAACTTTGGAAAAGTCGATTCATTTAAATCTAAAATGTTATCAACAGCATCAAAGTCAAAATCGTTTTCTTCTTCGAAGTTGAACCCGCCGGCTTGAAGCTTTTCCAGCTCAATCGCCGCTTCGGCTTCTTCGCGCGCTCTTAACGCGTCCGCCGAATCTTCATCTGAATCTAAATCATCAGACTCAGTATCCAGTTCGCGATCGGTTTTTTTAAATTCTTTGTCTTCTTTAACAGCTGATGGACTGACCGAAGTCAGATCTGTGTTCTGCATTATTTCCCCCGTTACCCCGTAATGATGAACTTATACCCCATTTCGCTCTATGTCGCAATATGTCAAATAGGAACGAGTTTAAAATAATGTAAAAAAGGTAAAGACTTACGTTCACAAGGGAAAAACAAACTAACACCGGTTGTTAGAATACAGTTTCTCTAGTGCAACTTACCTATTAAGAGGTTATGAAAATACTACAAAAGCAAGTTTCTTGAGGGGGATTTAGTGAAACTTTTTGTTCTTGTGCTTTCTGCGCTTTTTGTATCGATTACTGCTCATGCTGATCTGTCTAATGCTGCCCGTACCGAACAAGCTAATGTTGCCCGTACCGGGCAAGAAGTTGTTGTACTGGTACCCGGTTTTTTCAATACTTTTACACCTGAATATTTCTCGACCGAAATCGTTGAAAGCTTCGAAAAGCGCGGCTTAACGGTCTACATAGCTACAGGCTTAAACCCAATCGGTACCGTTGAAGACAACGGCGAACGCCTTGGCCGCATGATGGAGAGAATCGAACAGATCGAAAATCGCCGCGTAAGCTTTAACGTCGTCGCTCACAGCGCCGGCGGCCTATATACGCTTTACGTTGCTAATACCAAAAAATTTGAAATCAAAAATTTAATCACTGTTGCGACTCCGTTTAAAGGAGTTGAGTTCGTTCAGCGTTGGCTGGATAACTCGATTTTATTCAGAGCCCTGACTGAGCTGGCGCACTTAGATGGCGTAAAACAGCTGACTCCTCAAGGTGTAGCGAAGTTTATGGAATCCATTCGCGTATCACGGAGCTTAAAAATCACAGCCTTTGCAGGCTCTCAAAGAAAAAGCCTCGATATCTGGAATGCCCGTAACCTTTCCCTTCCTTTCCGGGTTACCAGCGCATGCATTTCAGGAGATTCTGACGGTATCGTCGGAGTGTCATCGGCTCTTGGCGTAGGCGCTGTTCGTACAACTGAAGACAAACAGGCCAACCAACGCTTCAGCGCTACGTTTATGGTTAACCTGGAGCACTGGGAGCAAGTTCTTGACGGCTATTCATTCCTCTTCCTTGGTATCAGAAACCCAGGCTATATCGTTGGCGAACAAGAGCGCTTTTACAGCGGGCTTGCAGATTACCTAGTGACCGTTCTGTAACTTTGAAACGGTCGACACAACTCTGGATTTTTTTATCACTTTTGACGGTCTTACGGCTTCTCGCGGCCGCTCAGATGGGTCAAACAGTAGATGAAGCTCATTACGTTCTCTACGGAAAATCACTCGCTTTAAGTTATTTCGATCACCCTCCGCTTGTTGGCTGGGTTCATTACATTTTTCAATTACTGCCCTTTAACAGCGTTTTGTCCTCCAGAATTCCGTCTTTATTAATTTCGTTATGGACAAGCGCCCTCATCTTTAAATATTTAATCAACAAGAATGTATCTGAAAAAAATGCGGCATTTTCAGTAGGAATCTTAAATTTAACTCCGCTTTTTAACAGCCTGTCCATAGCGCTGTTGCCGGATACCTTGCTGATGCCTTTGACCGTACTTATTATCGATCGCACAGAAAAAATTTTGCTGAACTCCACTTACAGAAATTGGCTTTTACTCGGACTGTTTCTAGGCCTTGCAGGATTGGCTAAGTACACCGCGGTCGTTTACGTCCTCAGCCTGATTATTATTTTTGTATTAAAAAAGCGGTACCGTGATCTTCTGAGCTTGCCGCTGTGGCTGGGTGTACTGGCCGCATTTATATTGGTAAGCCCCGTGCTGATTTGGAATCTTCAAAATGACTTCGTCAGTTTTAAGTATCAAGGCTCACATGTTTCTTCATTTGACCGCAACGCCCTTCAATCCTTTTTTTCTTCTTTGGGAATACAGCTTTTCAGCTGGGGAATCGGCCCTTTTATTGTAGCTCTTTGGCAACATTCGGTCTTCTGCCGAAACTTTAAAGATTTGCGCACCAGACTTGTCAGTTTTGTTTTTACCAGCGTCTTTTTAATATTCTTTATCTATATCAGCGTTTCCGAAGTGCTTTTACCTCATTGGATGCTGATCTATTTTGTCATTATGGTGCCGGTGGCCTATTCGCAATGGCTTGAAAAGCAAAACCGTCCATTAATTCTTTGGCTATCAGTGGCAGTATCAGCATTTTTGTCTCTCTGCCTTTTATTTGAAACCGCCTTTAAAGTATTCCCGATCGAATGGACTGCATCTTTATACGAAGGTATTTATGGCTGGGAAGAAATGATCGACGAAGGGAATGTTCAACTGAACAAGCTGCCTGCACCTTCAAAGGCTTTAGCTGTTATGAATTGGACACTGGGAAGCCGAACGATGTTTTATAACAACAACCGTTCAGAGGTATTTGTTTTAGATAAACGCTTTGATCAATTTGACCTATGGAACAGAAAAAATCCCGAAGGCTATGACTTCATCGTCCTTGTTGAAGCTGCAAAAAAAGAAGAACATTTAAGGTATCTGGAGTGCGCGAACCTTCAACTTGTTGGCGAGAAAATAGCCAAAATAAAAGAAGTTCCCGTGAATCACTTTTTGTACTATCATTGTGCCAAATTCCTGAGACTAAAAGACTAGAGGTTTGGTTCAATGAAAATCGAAACCATGCGAAAAATCGACTACGCGGTCGGCATCCCGTTAAGTTTTATTTTAACGTGGTTACAATTTTTAATTCCATCGCGAAGTTTGCAAACTGACAAACCTAAGCGAGTCTTATTTATCGAATTGTCTGAAATGGGCAGTGCTATCTTGGCTGACCCGGCCATGCAAAGAACAATTACAAAACATGGGGCTGAAATCTTTTTTGTTATTTTCAAAAGAAATAAAGCGAGCCTT
>JANWIU010000139.1 GCA_025449725.1 Pseudobdellovibrio sp. | reverse complement strand
GTGCAGGCTGAATTACAAATTGTGCGGTTGTAAGTCGTCACATTAAGACCCTGCGCCACTTTATCACGCAGAAAATTCGCCAAATTGACAGCAGAAGGAATTTCGCCGCCGTCGGATTCCAGCCGAAGCGTGAGATCCACTTCTCCGGCAGCAAGGTGCGTGTTTACAGCGTTCATAACGGACTGAACAGATCCGGGCGACACAGGCCCTTTTAAATTGACAGAAAAAGCCAATGCAGATTGCACCATTGATAGTACGAAAGCAAAAACTATTGATTTCATTTTCCCCTCACCATCCCGTGTCCCCTACCTAAATTAAGTTACAAGACTATGGGGCTTCATGCAAATTTACGGTAGCGACGTGTGCAATTTACAAGACTGAAAAAAAGTTAGTCAGGGCGGCGAGATATCAATTTTTGAATGCTTTTCTTTTACGGGCTAATGAAGTATACCCGTGAAATCAGGAGACTCTATGAAAAAACTTTTATCTGTTATTCTAATTCTGGCAGGAACTTCGGCTTTAGCATGCGGACAGCAGGAAGCGCAGTTTATCGGAAAAGTCATCAACCATACAAAAACTCAGAACGGCTGCACTTTTGAAATCACGTACTCAATGTACAACGTGAGCATGGTCTGCCCGTTGGATGAAGGCGAAGTCGCCGGCACTAAGTTCGAAGATGTAAATTGTAGCCTTAAAAATGGTGCGCCGATTTCAGGCTACTTAGTTAAAAAAGAAGGCGGCTCCGTTTATATCGAATAAACGAAGACGCTTCTGCTAAAATTATCTTTTACAAAGACTGATAGCGCGGTCCTGCGAATAAGTTTGATTGTAGACGCGCTTATAGCAATCCACGGTTTCTAAATCGCCGCCATTGGAACACAGAAGAACTGATTTTTCAGAGTCATAAAAAATATTGTAAGCCTGCTTGTAACAGTCAGCGGTTTCAGAAGTTCCGCGGTTCATACAAAGGCGAATACTTTTATCTGAATCATAAACGCTGTTATAAGCCTTTTTGTAACATTCTGAAGTTCCGGTTGTTCCGCCGTTTTTGCAAAGAAGAATGGCCTTGCCGGAATCATAAAATGAATTGTAGGCCTGCTTGTAGCATTCAACTGTTTGGAGAGTTCCGCCGCCCGAGCACAGCTCTTGCGCTTTGTCCTGGTCGTACAATTGATTGTAAGCTTTCGAATAACAAGAAGCCGGATCGCCGCTTCCACCTTGATTTGCGATTTGTATTGCTGATTCCAGATAGCTTGCAATGCGATCCAGATTATCGCTTGATACTGCATTTCTTGAAACGGCTGAGTTTAAAGTGGTGATCTTAGCCTGCACATCTGTTTTGTCAGCTGCTAAAACATTCAGCTGAAAGCAACACAGCACCAGTAAAATTGAATAAAACGGTTTCATTTTGTCTCCCCTTTTTGGACAATTATTAATTATTTGAAGCCAAAGGGGTCAAAAGCAAAAGCCGGGCCTTCGCAAAGCGGTGTCACCCTTTTTGTCTAAATTTGTAACTCGGTGTAAAGCAATTTTGCAGTCCTGACCGTATAAATCGCCTTAAATTCTCTGTATTTGGCCTTAGACGGTCTTAAGATTGCTGCTAGATATACTGATGGGCTTTTTGCGCAATCTTTGTTTTATGAGTTTATTCCTGCACTCTTGGGCGGGATTTGCCATGCCTGAAACCGAAGCCGTCTTTAATGCGCCCGGATTCGTCAGGTCCTCTACAGCCACTATTGAAGATAAATTGATTTTCCTGAGCCAACTTGCTGTTCCCGGCTCTAAGATCAGAGTCACCCTATACCGAGTGGACCGTGCTCCCATAATGCAGGCCTTGGTAGACGCCAGTAAACGCGGCGTGGATGTTCAAGTGGTTTTAGATGGCGGAAATAAAGCTTACCGAAACACAACAGGCCATGCGATCAATATTTTAACTTCCGGCATTCAATGCGCCGAAGGTGAAGATTGCGTAAAATTTTGTGCAAGCCCCATCAAAGCCCCGCTCAGCTTGCTCAAAGTTAAAGATGGTTACAAAGTTGGTGGCAGTTGCCGCGGTCTTGCCATTAATCACAATAAACTATTTTTATTTTCCGAACTTTCAGACGGACAAAAAAATGTGATCGCGCAAACTTCTGCTAACATGATGGAACATCAACTGGAAATGTATAACGACCTCCTGATCATTAAAAATGATGCGGCCTTGTTTTCTGGATTCATGGCCTACTGGCAAAAACTTAAGAGCGACAATACAGTCCTGAAAAAGTCCTTCCCGACGATCAGTACTGCTGACGGCAGCTTAAAGGCTCACTTCTTTCCGCGCTTAATATCAGGATCTGATCCAATTGAAAATTTACTTAAGAGAGTTAATTGCCGGCTATCTGGCAGCCGCATTCGTGCCGCGCAGTCTGCTTTTACCCGCGGAGATGTGGCAAAACAAATGAGAAGGTTAATTGATGAAGGCTGCGCAGTCGATGTGATTTCCCGAGTGGACCCTGCTCAGAGCTCACCGGGGAAAAAAGTGGTCGAAGAATTGGGAGACAATTTATTTGTCCTGCCTTACAAGGGCGCCGCGCTTGAAGAACAACATCCGAACTCGATTCATACTAAAATCGTTTTGATAGACGCATCGATCGACAATTCTCCTGAGAAAATACCGGTCGTCTTGACAGGGTCACACAATATTGACCTTTGGTCGCTTCGCGCTAACGACGAGGTTCTGTTTGAAATCCGTGACAGGAATTTGCACAGTATTTATAGTGAATTTCTGGATCGAATTGTATATGACGCGCAGACCAGCAGTATTCCGAGAATCAAACCCGGCAACAGAAAGACTTTTCCTCACGATTAATAAATAAAAAGCGGCCTCAAGCCGCTTTTTAAGTTGATACTGTTGATAACAAGTAGTTAGCACGAGTCTCGTCTAATTCAATTTTCATTTTGCTGAAACCTAAGTCTAAGCCTAAGCCTTTAGTTACTTGTAATGAAATATCGAAAGAAAGGTTTTTGTCAGAAGCACGGACAGCTGTAATCACACCGACTCCGCCGATGATAGCTGCGCGGCCTTGAGCAATCGCGTATGTTCCTAAAAGATCTTCAGGATTGCCTGTGCTCAATGCCAACTTCAAAGACTCACCGTAAACTTTTTGGTAACCCAAAGAGATTTTCGGAGCCAATGGTTTTGCTTTCATAGTGATTTTTACCGGATAAGAAACTTCCTGTCCGCTTAATGCTTTACAAACCACTGTGCCTTGGCCTTTGAATTCTGAGTGACCAACAAGGATTTGAACGCCCTTGCTAACGCCTTCGAAGTTCATAGCGCATAACCAAGCCGGAACTTCAGCAGCTGATGCTAAAGACCCTGAAGCGATTAAAGCGATTGTTACGATTGTTTTTGCGAATACTGTTTTCATTTTGTTCCCCTTTCAAGAGGTAGTTAAAGTTTGCGTCAGATTTTTATCTCACGTGTTTTCTTGAACCCTGTTTAGTTCGGCGCGCGACAGAACGCAATAGGGGTTGCCCTCAAACTGTTCCGATGCGCCCAAGTCGGAACACTTTGTTCCGATCTATTGCAAAAAGGTAAAAACCCTGTTAAACCCTACTCCATGTCGAAAAACCTAAAAGAAACTTTACTGGCAGAGCTTGATAAAAGACGAAGCCGCAACCCGCTTTACTCTCTGAGAGCCTTCGCGCGCGACTTAGGAGTTGGGCTTGGTAGCTTGTCGGAAGTGCTCTCCGGAAAGCGAGATCTTTCTAAAAAAAATCTGATGAAAGTTTTACAATCACTTGATCTGGATTCGGATCAACGCTCGGCACTAATAGCTAAAGATCATAAGCCACAAACACCGGAAGAAGTTCATCAGCTTCTATTAGAAGACGAATTTAAATTGATCGCAGACTGGTACTATCTGGCCATTTTAAATCTTGCAAAGCTAAAGACTAATAAAGCAGATCCCGCCTGGATCAGCGAGAGACTTAACCTTGAACCCTACCTGGCTATTGAAGCCTTAGAGAGACTACAAAGGTTAGGGCTTATTAAGATTGAAAGATCCAGACTGATAAGAACCGCCAAGCCGTTAACGACCAGCAGTGACTTGCCTTCGACTGCTATCCGCAAACATCATTCGCAGAATTTGGTCCTGGCGGAAAAGGCTATTCATAATGTCCCTGTTGATTTAAGAGAGTTCGGGTCTGTCACAATGCCTGTCAATTTGAAAAACCTTCCAAAAGTAAAAGCTTTGCTACTAAAAACTCGAAAAAAAGCCGCTACTTTGCTAGAAGAAGGCACTACCAATGAGGTTTACACGTTATCTTTTCAGCTGTTTCCGGTAACAGCATTAAAAAAGAATCAAGGAGCTTCGAAATGAAAACTTTCCCCAAGTTTTTAAGTCTGATCATTTTAGCTGTTTCCCTTTCCGCGCATGCAGGCGGAGATTTAGTTAATAACGGCGGCGGCTTTGCCGAAAAAAATATTCTCTTTGCTTACCAGAAGCTGGGAACTTACATTCAAATGTGCCTTTCTTCTGAATTCTGCAAGTTAGACGGCAAACAAAAAGAAATTCTGAATCAAATTGCAAGCGGCCTTAAGGACGAACAGGCAACGCCAAGCCAGATCCAGTTTGCTTCTGAAAAATCCCGTCCCGGCACTTTCATTTTAAACGGTGAAGTTAAAGTTGCTAAAACCGGAAGTAAAGTGGGCAGCCCGATCATCGTGAACATTGATTTACTTTATACAAAAAACAGCATGGGAATTTATATTCCGGCCAGCCTTTCAGAGTCTGTTGCGATTCTCATTCATGAGCTGGGTCATCACTACGGTAATTATTCACATACAGATCTGGACTTATTGGGCGTGCGCGTAGCGATGCTTCTTGAAAACAACATTTACAACACTCCTTTGATTCCGTGGTCACAGTTGATATCGGCTACGTTTATTAATACCGGTTCTGAAGAAGCCTTCCCTGACATCATCATTTATGTTCAGGATCAGGCCATCGATATTTCAGAAAAGTACCGTAATGCAATCTTCTGCCCGGATTTTTCGATTCCGATTCCGATTCTGCCGATTCCGGATATTCCTGTTAAAACCAGTCGTCCTCGAGGTAGCATTGTTCATAATGTTCACTGGGATAAATTTGATTTAAAAAAAGAGAATCATGTTAAGCTTTCTATTTCCGGAGATCTTTCACATAAATGTAAAGGTGAGAGCGCTTCTTTCAGAAGCCAGGACTACCGTCTGAAAATTGATTTCAATATCACTAAGGGTGATGACGGCAAATGGACATTAGATCAAGGATTGACTGTTTCTCAAAACCGCGACCCTTGGTGGAAAATCATTAAATTCGGAAACTAAGACCGGCTTTTACTAATGAAAACTCTGCAGTTGCAGGGTTTTCAGCACCGTTTCAGAATAAGAACCTCATTTATTTCAACAGCTTATAGCTGGCCTTTCATGGCTGCGCCCTTGCTCTTACTTGTTATCGTAACGAAGTTTTTAACTTCAACTAACAAGGAGAGTTTTATGAATAGAATTAATTTAATGATGATCGCAGTAACAGCTTTGGCCTTTTCAAGCTGTACAGTAAAAGTCGGCGAAGTAGAAGAACCTTCCAACCCACTAGAAACCCTGGATGGCACCTGGGCCACCGAATGCGTGGAGGATTTCAGTGATTCATACGTTAAAAGCTTTAAACTGGAAGACGGTACATTAACAGTAGCCACTTTGCGCTACACCGGCTCTCGTTATTGTGAACCTGCCAACCACAGCTCCACTGTGATGTTCACCGGCCCGCTGACTGTTACCGGAGACAGCGCGGCTATTGAAGATGCTAAGGACTATGAATGGGAAATCCAGATGATCGTGGGTATTCCTTATGATCAGGCTACTGTTGATGATCTGAATAACAACAGTGCTTGCGGATCAAATTCCTGGTCTGTAGGAAACGCAGGTGTATTACTTGGCTGCAACATTGGACCGGGCCTTGACTTATCCAATGTGGCTTACGGCACAAAACACTACGGCAGTTATTATATTCAACAAAATGTTGAACCACCTTTCATGCACTTTGAAAGTAAATGTACTGAAGCGGGATACGACTTTATCTGCCCTACAGCCAACGATCGTCCTGCGACTACTGACGGCACCACATTCTTTAAACAATAGTTCCCCGGCCCTATACCCCCTGTTAAAGAGGCGCGATTTCTCGCGCCTCTTTCTTTTTTTAAACTCATATCGCAACACAAAGTGACTCTATAGATTGCAGTTTAGGTTTTTTGTTTCACTGCGGGAAATTTCAGTCGGCATTACGTCCTATTATAAAACGGGTGAAAAATATTTTCTAACGGGTGTCAAAAACATGTTGTTGCAAAATCGAACACGTGAGCCTCAATAAGCACTACACCGCGTTTCTGACTTTTTTCACCCAAAGAAATGTCAAAGACTAATTCACCTTTCCAAAGTTTTAGACACAGTTATGCGTTTTTAAATTACTCCGAAGAGTTAATTACCTGAGTGCATTTCAGGTAAGGTGGGGAAAAAATGAAAGTGTCATCAACTGAAATCAAGAGATATCTGAAAATCGGTGTCCTAAGTGTTTCATTGTTGCTGGTCACCGTTGTTTATCAAAACTGCGGTCAAAAATCGACAGACTTTCAAGAGATGAGCTCATTGAATTCATTCTCAGCGCTGTCATCTGAAGATGATCTCTTCACGATGTTACAAGAGGCCCGCGATCTTGCGGCCCTTTTGAAAACTTATGATTTATCTGCAGATCCTAATTCACCTGTATTAAAAGAAGCTCCAAGTTTGGCGAATGCTCTGTTAGCAAAAGCAGACATGATTGAAAAAGCCATTACTATTGATAAAGTTCCAACTAACAGCAACGTCGTATTAAAAGAGGTTGATTCGTTAGTAAACTTACTGGCTCAGGGCCGTGACGTACGCGTGGCTTATGATTCTATTCGTCGTGATAAATTGTTGGCGACAAGAATTGATCAACTAGAAGCCAGCCTTACTGCAGCCATCAAAACTTTAACTGATCTTGGCGGTGCATTTGATGCTTTCAAAACAGCTATCTCTGCCCGTGTAGATGGCTTGGTTGCCCAAATGGAAAAATGGGAAGGTCGTTTAGACACTATTAATAAAGCCATTGCGGACCTTGCAGCTAAAGGTAAAGCAGAAGACATGGCCTTAAAAGCCGCTTTAGAAGAACTTAAAAAATACACCGAAACAGAATTAACCGGCGTTAAAGAAAGAAGCACCAAACTGGAAGCCGACGTTAAAAAACAAGCGGAAGAATCTGCAAAAATGGCGGCAGAATTGAAACAAGCTCAGGATGAAATGAGCAAGTTGTCAGGAATTTCCGGCCGTCTGTGCGCTTACAATGCTGCAGGTGAAATCTCTGACAGCCGAACAAAATGTACAACCACAAATCAATCAGGAACTTGCTGCTTAACTGCCGCTGTTATTGATTGCAGCACTTTGTTTCCTGTCGCGACATCTTCTGCGGCACTCAACCAGTGTAGCTTGCTCTTAACTGTTTTGAAAAATCATGATCAGCAGCTTCAGTCTTTAAAGGCTGTTGATGGCCGAATCGACGGAATCGTAAAAGATGTTACAACTTTAACTAACAATGTAACCAGCCTTTCTGCTGGCCTTGATAAAATCAAAGCTATCACTGATGAATTAGCCAGCCAGATCAGCAGCATAAAAGACACCATGAAGAAAAATGACGATGCCGTAAAAGCCCGTCTTGCTGATCTCGATACAAGAGTTATGTTACTTGAATTTAAAGCTAACCGCGCTGAAGTGATCAGCGGACTGCAATCACGCGCTAACACTACGCTAGC
>JANWIU010000138.1 GCA_025449725.1 Pseudobdellovibrio sp. | reverse complement strand
TTAAGAATGTAGTTTTAAAGAAATCAAAATCTAACGTAGCTGTTACCGGCATGATCAACACCGCCGGCGACCAGCCCGTATTTGATTTAAAGATCAAAGCAGACCCGCTGCAACTGGAAGAGTCAGATCATTTAATTAAATATGCTCCGTCCATTGCAGGAGTCGGCTATAGCGATGGAACTGTCACGGGAACATTGGATTCACCATCCTTAGTCGCAAATGTGACACTTAAGCAAATCAGCTATGACAAGGTAGAATATCCGAATTCTCAGGGCCAACTGAAAATTGATAAGCGGTATTTTGCCTTCAACGGACAATTTTTCGGACGCCAGGTTCAGACCGATATCTCATGGCCATGGAGTGATAACGACGGATTCCACACGAAAGTTCTGATCCGTGACCTGAACCCGCTGTTCCTTTTGCCACTGCTTTCGATTCCGCAACCGGGTTCGGATTTTTATGCGCGTTTAAATGCGGAAGTGGATCTATCTTCAAAATCTAAATCACTGAGTAATGCTGACGGTTACATTCGCGCATCAGACTTTTTGTTACAGCGGGGAAATCAAACATTAAAACTCACCAAGCCCAGCAGTATCATTTTTAAATCCGGCTTGAGCCAAATGGAAGATATCGACTTGCGGGGTGGCGATAGCTTTTTGCGGGTGCGAATGGAAAAGACCGCTTTTAACAGGATTAAACTGAACGTGAACAGCGATCTACAACTGCGAATGTTTCACTTCTTAGTACCGTTTGCGCAGTCTCTCTCAGGTAATTTGATTGTAGACAGCCAGGTTCTGTTTCGCGACTCAGGATTTGAATTGTTGGGCGAAGGTGAAATCACGGACGGAAGCATTAGTCTCAAAGGATTTCCTCAAGCTATTGAAAATATAAATGCACCAATTGAATTTTCTAAATCCAAAATTATTTTAAGTGATATCACGGCCCAGTTGGGACCAAGCGATATCAGCGGACTTGGGCATATCGATATTCTTGGTGCAAAAAACATTTTAGTAAATTTTAAAGCCATTGCGGATAATGTTCAGCTGACCTTCCCTGAAAAAATTTATACACAAGGTAAAGCAGACATTCATTTTACCGGCAGCTGGCTTCCGTACAATCTAAAGATTGACTACAAAGTTTCTCAGGGGCTGGTTGAAAACGATTTTGAACCTGATCAAAAGCAAAGCTTAACTTTAAAAGCCAGTTCGTTTCTTCCGCCGCAGCAGGCGCAGTTACTTTCCCCTTCTCTTGCCATTGATGCCAATATCGATATGACAAACGGAATTTTAATAAAAAATAAAATTCTGGAAGGCGAAGCAAAAGGTATTTTGCAATTACAAGGATCGCCTGAACAGCCGATTCTTACCGGAAAGATAAATATTGTTCCGGGTTCGAAACTGATTTTTAAAGACAAGCCGTTTGAGATTCAAAATGCAACGGTGCAGTTTTTGGGAACAAAAGATATTAACCCTGACATCTATATCGCCGCCAATTCACGAGTAGCCGAATACGACATCAGTTTGTTGGTGCAAGGTCTGGCTAAAAATCTTACCATCACACCTACCAGTCAACCGCCACTCTCGCAAAATGATATCTTCACGCTTTTAGCACTTGGAGTTACGAATCAAGCCAATCAGAATTTAAGTTCTGACACTCAACAACGGCAAACCGGTCTTGAGGTACTGGCTGCAATCAGTAACCAGTCGCAACTGAATAAAAAAATTCAGGAAAGGCTGGGGCTTACCGTTCAACTGGCACCTTCTGTCGACAGTACTAAAAACATTGCGGTTCCGAAGGTGGTCGTCAGCAAGAAACTTTCTAAAAAAGTAAATGCCTCTTATTCAAAACCATTTACAGGGAATGATCAAAATCAAGAAGTTAAGTTACAGTACCTGTACAACAATAACGTTTCTTTTCAGTTGAACTATCAGAATAAAGACACTTCTCAACAAGAGCAGATCACCAACTCCACCAACACTAACAAAAGTATTCTCGGTTTGGATATCGAGTTCAGGGATGAGTTCAAATGATGCGCCTGTTGCTGCTTATCTTCTTTAGTTTTTACTTAAGCACTGTGTCTGCAGCAGCGCTTTATTCAGTTAGTCTGAAGGACTGGCCTGCTGATATTATCGCTAAAATCAACCGCCTGACTCCGGAAATCAACAGAAAGAATCTGGACCCTGCCACGTTGAACGAAATTCTTAAGAAGCTGGATGAATCTTTCAATTTTTACAGTTTGAAGCTGGTGCAATCGGAAGGTACAAATGAACTTATCTTGGTTGGTGAGATCTCGCCTGAGGTGAAGGTCCGGTTTGAAAATCTAAGTGACCTTTCAGAATCTGAAGCCATTTCAACCATGGGCTTAAATGTTTCAAGCCTAATGGACGAAGAAAATCTTAAAGCCGGTGTTGAAAAGCTGGCCGCTTATTATCGAGAACTGGGTTTCAGATCTGCAGAAGTGCGCTACACAATTGTTTCGGAATCGACTTTGATTAAAACAGTTGTTTTCGCAATTAATAAAAAAGAACGCACGAAATTAAAAGCTATCGTCTTAGAAGGAGTTGAAAATCCTCAGCTTCTGAAAACTCTGGCGCAAAATTTAAAAAGAAAACACCGCAATGACAATCTGACACAGGAAACCCTGGGAAAGATCGCATCAGAGCTTCGTCAGTACCTCAGCACAAGCGGATATTTTTACGCTCAAGTGCCTTCGCCGCAAATTCAATTTGCGGCAGATGAACTGACCGCTAAGGTCATTTATAAACTCCAGCTTAATCAACGCTACTATGTAGAAATCAAAAATACCCGCAACTTCACGCATGACTATTTGGAAGAAGAGATTTTAAAAATCAATACGCTTTATACGAAGGATGGTAACCTGGGTTCTGAACTTTCGGAAAAGCTAAAGACTTTTTATGTAACCGAAGGTTATCCGCATGTTTCTGTCGTATTTTATGAAACTAAAATTCAGGATAGAATTCACTTATACTTAAATGTTGAAGAAGGCCCATTGACCAAAATCAATGAGTTTAAAGTTGTAGGCCAACTTTCCCGCAGTGAATCTTTTTACAAAGATAAATTTTTTGAACTCTCATCTGTAAAAGTTCAAAGTCGTATTTATATAAAAGAAGACATTGAAGCCGCCGCCAAGAACCTTCTGATCTTTTTACAAAACGACGGGTACGTTAACGCTAAGTTGTCCCGGGTGTTTACAACGACTGACCGTGAAGACCCAAAAAATGGAATTGTCATCCTCCAGTTGGAAGAGGGCGAACAACTGAGAGTATCCGAAGTGTTATTCAATGGAGTCAATTCGGCTAACATCGATGCCGTTAAGGCCGCCGTCGGCATTCTGCCGGGGCAAAGCTTAAGCCTGATTCAGCTGGAAGCCGCGCTTTTGAATTTGAAAGCCTTCTACCAAACTGAAGGTTATCTGGAATATAAACTTAAGAATGAAAATGAAGGCCTCACCACCTATTCTGAAAATAATAGTTTGGTACGAATTAATTTTGATATTCACGAAGGTCCTAAAGTCATCGCCCAATCGATAGAGATTGAGGGAAACACCAGAACCAGAGACAAACTGATTTTATTGGAGCTTGATTTCAAACCAGGCGACACTCTGAACCCGGCAAAGATAGACGAGTCTGTTCAGCGTTTGCAACGTACCGGTTATTTTAATTCTGTTGAAATCAGCACACTTGAAAAAGACACCGATATTGCCAACCGCACCGCCGTTGTAAAAGTTGTCGAACGCGATCCGGGACTGAGACTTTTAGGTGTAGGTGTTACCGATGAAAACGGCGGAACTTTGCATGGCTACGCCGGAGTCGCTTACCGCAACTTCTGGGGCCGCGGCGTTGGTGTTTCGTTTCGTTCAGAGGCGAATTACAACTTTGCCACCATCAAATTTCTTGAACACAAACACACTCTCGGTTTTGTTTGGCCCTACATTTTTGAAACGCGCGCCAGATTCCGTACCAGTGCTACCCGCTCTACAACAATTGCCGACATCCGTGTAAACAAAGTAACAGAAGCGAACTCTGCGATTTTTTCTCTTGAGCAGGATTTTACTTCGCACCTCACAGGAATTTTTTCTTATTCAGTGAATACGTTCTTCGATCACGGAATTGATCCGGATGATGAAATTAAATATGGTTATGCGAGTGAAAGTTTGGTCATCGGATCTGTAGGCCCCGCTCTAGAGCTTGATCACCGCGACAATATTTTTAATCCTGCTAAAGGAAACTTCAGCCGTTTGGCATTTGAGTATGCGGCAGACGGAATCGGAAACAACAACGTCGATGACTTCTACCGCGTCACTGCTGAAACGACTCATTATTTTCCACTGAATAAAACGGGCCTTGTTTTTGCGCAGTCCGTTCGCGGCGGTTACTTGAAAGACCTGGACGATGGGCGCGAAGGCGTGCCGTTTGATAAGCGCGGTTTCTCTCTCGGAGGCCGGACAACCATCCGCGGTTTTGAATCGGGAGAACTTTTCCCATCCACTCAGGATATCGGCGCGTCCTACCGCTTAAACACGTCTTCCAGTTTTCAGCTCATTAAGTCAGAAATTCGCTTCCCTCTTAGTCACAAATATGACTTAAGCGGAGGTATTTTCTACGATGGCGGCCAGGTCGAAATCGAAGGGCTTACTCTCTCAGATAAATGGCGCGACGCCGTAGGCTTTGGTATCCGGTACAATACTCCGGTAGGTCCGCTGAACCTGGAATATGCACGAAAACTGGATAAAAAAGCAGCCGAATCTGATGGCGCATTTCATTTGTCCGTAGGCATTTTCTAAGCTAATTTGTAGAGTCCTTTTAATATAAAAATTGAGAGTATTGGACTCGTAAAATCAGGAGAACCTATGCGCCAACACAAGCTACGTGTTTACCCTTCAAAAGAAAAATTAGAACGCCGTGACCAGCTGGCCTGGAAGATGGCAGAAATCTGTACCGATAGCGCCATGATCAAAGACGACGTCGTTGATATGATCATTAACCGCGTTATCGATAACGCTTCAGTTGCGATTGCAGCAGCAAACCGTCATCCGGTAGCTTCTGCTCGTTCAATGGCTTTAGCGCATCCTCGCGCCGGCGGCGCCACTGTTTTCGGTATGCCTAACGAACAAAAATTTTCTTGTGAGTGGGCAGCTTGGGCAAACGGAACTGCGGTTCGAGAATTGGATTACCACGATACATTTTTAGCGGCTGATTACTCTCATCCGGGCGACAATATTCCACCAATCTTAGCCGTTGCTCAGCAGTTGGGTAAAACCGGAAAGGATTTCGTACGCGGAGCTGTTGCCGGTTACGAACTTCACGTTGATCTTGTAAAAGCGATTTGCTTGCACAAACATAAAAAAGACCATATTGCGCATTTGGCCCCTGCATCTGCGGGCGGTATCGGTGCACTGTTAGGTTTACCTACTGAAGTGGTTTTCCAGGCCATTCAACAAGCTGTTCACGTTTCGTTTACAACACGTCAGTCACGTAAAGGTGAAATCTCTTCGTGGAAGGCTTATGCTCCTGCGCACGCGGGCAAACTGGCAATTGAAGCTGTTGACCGCTGTATGCGCGGTGAAGGCGCTCCATCGCCGATTTACGAAGGTGAAGATTCAGTCATTTCTTACATGCTGGACGGCAAAGATGGTCAGTATGTCGTAACACTTCCTGAACTGGGCGAAGAAAAACGCGCCATTCTGGAAACTTATACAAAAGAACACTCTGCTGAATATCAATCACAGGCATTGATCGACTTAGCAGCCAGAATGAAATCTAAAATCACAAATTTCGACGACGTAAAAGAAATCGTGATTCATACTTCTCATCATACTCACTACGTTATCGGTACCGGCGCAAACGATCCACAAAAAATGGATCCGCGCGCGTCCCGCGAAACTTTAGATCACTCCATTATGTACATTTTCGCAGTCGCTTTACAGGACGGCAGTTGGCACCACGTAGATTCATACGCTCCTGAGCGCGCACAGCGCCCTGATACAGTTCGCTTGTGGCACAAAATCAGAACTGTCGAAGACGCTAAATGGACTGAAATGTATCACGATCAGGATCCGAATAAAAAACGTTTCGGCGGCCGCGTCGAAATCGTAATGAACAACGGAACTAAAATTGTGGATGAGCTGGGCGTAGCGAACGCTCACCCTGCCGGTGCAAAACCCTTCAAACGCGCGGACTACATCCGTAAGTTTGATACTTTGACTTCTGAAATCATCACCAAAGATGAACGCAACCGTTTCATTTCTTTGTGTGAACGCTTACCGGAATTAACTTCTGCTGAAATTCAGCAGTTAAATGTTCAGATTCCGATTGATAAATTGGTTAATAACAAACGTGACCAAAGAGGTATTTTCTAATGTTGTTTCCAACACTGACCGCCGCTGAAAAAAGAAGACAGTTCCGCGAAAAATTAAAAAGCGGAAAGCTTTTACAGTTTCCGGGATCTTTTTCTCCGCTGGTCAGTATGTTGATTGAAAAAAAAGGATTCGACGGAGTTTATATTTCCGGTTCGGTTCTTTCAAACGACTTAGGTTACCCGGATATTGGCCTTACGACTTTGACTGAGGTTGCTCAGCGTGGCCGTCAAATCGCCCGCACCACTTCTTTACCATCAATCATTGATGCAGACACAGGTTGGGGCGAACCAATGAATGTCACTCGCACCATTCAGGAATTCATCGAACTGGGGCTTGCAGGCTGTCATCTGGAAGACCAAATGAACCCGAAGCGCTGCGGACATTTGGACAATAAGTCAGTTGTTAGCCCGGATGAAATGATCAAAAAAATCAAAGCCGGTGTTAATGGCAAAAAACTAGATCCGAATTTTTTATTGATTGCCAGAACAGATGCCCGTGCAAGCGAAGGTCTTGAAAAAGCAATCGACCGCGCAAAAGCTTATGTGGATGCCGGCGCCGATATGATCTTTCCTGAAGCTATGCAGGATGAAAAAGAATTCGAAGCGATGAGAAAAGCTATTAGCGTTCCCCTTTTGGCAAACATGACAGAGTTCGGAAAAGGAAAACTGTATTCCAAAACTGAACTGGAAAATTTAGGCTATAACCTGGTTATTTATCCTGTAACAACATTGCGGTTGGCAATGGGTGCGACTGAAAAGGGCCTGGATATCATTAAGTCTACAGGTTCACAAAACGAAGCCGTACCGCTGATGCAAACGCGCCAACAATTGTATGATTTAACGGGTTATGAAACTTATAATCAGTTCGATCAAAGTATTTTTAATTTTAAGTTGAATAAGTAAGGAGTTTTTTATGGCTGAATATGTAAATCCGGACTATGTGGCCGAACCGGAAAAAATGAACGTAAAAAAAGGTCTTGAAGGCGTCGTTATGGACACTTCAGGGATTTCAAAAGTTAATGCGGATACAAACTCACTTTTATACCGCGGATATCCGGTTCAGGATTTGGCTGAAAACTGCACTTTTGAAGAAGTGGCTTACCTGCTTTATACAGGTGAACTTCCGAATCAAAAACAACTTGCCGAATTTACTTCGATGGAGCGCGGATACCGCGACATCAGTAAAGAAAACTTGTCAGTTATCAAAACCCTTCCTAAAAAATGTCACCCAATGGATTCTATCCGTACAGGTGTTAGCTTTTTAGGTTGTGAAGACACGCGCATTTGGGATGCAACTCCGGCAACAAATTTGGATAAAGCGGTTCAGTTACTCGCAAAAATTCCTACAATGGTCGCTGCGGACTTCCGCTTTAAAAAGGGCCAGGATTTTATTGCTCCTAACCCGAACCTCAGCATCGCAGAGAATTTCTTCCATATGTGCTTCGGAAAAGTTCCTGATGCGAAAGTTGTAAAAGCTTTCGACGTTTCGTTGATTCTCTACGCTGAACACAGCTTCAACGCTTCTACCTTCACATCACGTGTTGTGACTTCTACTCAGTCTGACATTTACTCTGCAACCACAGCGGGTATTGGCGCTCTTAAAGGCCCGTTACACGGAGGCGCGAATGAAATGGTCATGCACATGATGATGGAAATCGCTGACGAGAACAAAGCAGAACAATGGATGATCGATGCCTTAGCCCAAAAGAAAAAAGTGATGGGCTTTGGTCACCGTGTTTACAAATCCGGAGACTCACGTGTTCCGACAATGAAAAAATATGCGCAAGTGATGGCAGATGTAACCGGTCAGCAAAAATGGATGAAAATGTACAACTCACTTGAAAAAGTAATGGTTGAGAAAAAGAAAATTTATCCGAATCTGGAGTTCCCTGCAGGGCCTGCATATTACATGATGGGTTTTGATATCGACTTCTTTAC
>JANWIU010000137.1 GCA_025449725.1 Pseudobdellovibrio sp. | reverse complement strand
TGCGGAATCATTAAAGGGTTAAATTAAACGTAGCCCTACCCGGCTAAAGACGCCGGCTAAGACTACTTAAAAATTTTTGGATAAAGGAAAATAAAATGGCTAACGGAAAAATCAAACAAGTTTTAGGACCGGTTGTAGACGTTGAGTTCGCTGGCGAACTTCCTGCGATCAACACCGCTTTACGCGTAACTAACAAAAATATTTCTGATAAAGACTACAACTTAGTTTTAGAAGTTGCTCAGCATTTGGGTGATGGCGTTGTTAGAACAATCTCTATGGACTCGACTGAAGGTCTTGTTCGTGGAACAGATGTAAAATCAACAGGCAAAGCAATTACAGCACCAGTAGGCCGCGAAGTTTTGGGCCGTATCATCAACGTTGTCGGCGAGCCGATTGACGAAATGGGAGAAGTAAAAACTAAAGAATCTTGGCCTATTCACAGAACTGCTCCTAAGTTTGAAGACTTAGCAACTTCACAACAGATGTTAATGACCGGTATTAAGGTTGTTGACTTGTTAGCTCCCTACTCAAAAGGCGGAAAAATCGGTCTTTTCGGCGGCGCGGGCGTTGGTAAAACCGTTTTGATTCAAGAATTAATCCGTAATATCGCGACAGAGCACGGCGGTTTCTCGGTATTTGCCGGCGTGGGTGAAAGAACTCGTGAAGGTAATGATTTGTGGCATGAAATGAAAGATTCAGGCGTTATCGCGAAGACAGCTCTTGTTTTCGGTCAGATGAATGAGCCACCTGGAGCGCGTGCGCGTGTGGCTTTAACCGGTTTGCCTATCGCGGAATACTTCCGTGACGTTGAAAAACAAGACGGTCTTTTCTTCGTTGATAATATCTTCCGTTTCACTCAAGCGGGTGCGGAAGTGTCGGCGTTATTGGGCCGTATTCCATCTGCTGTGGGTTACCAGCCAACGTTGGCAACTGAGATGGGTACAATGCAAGAACGCATTACTTCAACTAAGCAAGGCTCTATTACGTCAGTTCAAGCGGTATACGTACCTGCCGATGACTATACGGATCCAGCTCCTGCAACAACATTTACTCACTTAGATGCAACGACAAACTTAGACCGTGATATCGCGGCTATGGGTATCTTTCCTGCGGTTCATCCGTTGACTTCAACTTCACGTATCTTGGATCCGCAAGTTGTTGGTGACGAGCATTACAATACAGCTCGTTCGGTACAGGTGTTGTTACAACGTTATAAAGAGTTACAAGACATCATCGCCATCCTTGGTATGGACGAGTTATCTGAAGACGATAAATTAGTTGTGGCACGTTCACGTAAAATTCAGCGTTTCTTGTCTCAGCCGTTCTTCGTTGCTGAGCAGTTCACCGGCTTACAAGGCCGTTACGTAGACATTAAAGACACTGTTCGCGGTTTCCGTGAAATTCTTGAAGGTAAACACGATGCTCTTCCTGAGCAGGCGTTCTACCTGGTTGGAACAATCGAAGACGCGATCGAAAAAGCTAAGAAATTACAGGCTTAGGAATTTGACAGTAAGCCGCTTAGGCGGCTTGCCTAATAGAGAAGGTAGAATATGTTTAAACTGAATGTGTTAACTCCGGAAAAAAAAGCAGTTTACGACCAGGAAATTACAGAAGTAACAGTTCCTGCCCGCTCTGGTGAAATGACCATCTTACCAGGCCACTCTCCTTTGATCACAACTCTTGGTACCGGCGTTTTTAAATACAAAGTTAAGGGTCAGGACCGCACTCATAAGGCGTTATTAAGCTGGGGATACTGTGAAGTAAACCCGACGGGTGTGAACACACTGGCAGAATTTATTCAGTACGAAAGCGAAGTGGTAGCCGACAAAGCTCAATTAGAACATAAAGCTGCTGAAAAGAAATTAGCGACTGAAGTTTTAACTGACTCTGAATTTGAAAGTACTCAAGCTGAAGCTGAAAAAGCTTACGGCGCAATGGAACTGTTAAAACACTAAACAGAATCCTTACAAAGATCATAAAAATTCTTTAATTGGGGGAATGAATTTAAAAAATTCGTTCCTCTTCTTTTATCATGTTCTGTCACAAATTTATAAAAGTCGGCACGGGCATGATAGATTGAAATCTTATCCTTTCTGCTTGGCCCACTTTTCATATACTGAATCATTCTTTCCATTCGGTTTACTTCGAATACTGAAAAACCCGGAATAGACGAAAGGTGTTCTATTTCTACTTTTCTGCTTTTCATAAATTCCAGAGAGGAGTCAAAGGCCGTCTTCAGGGAATCCGGAAGAATGGAAAGATTTTGGTGGTGCGGAAACCGCAAAATATTAATATCTGAAGTTACGCGATGGCCCGGATAACGAGTTTTTAGATCGAATATCATCTCTAAAAATTTTAAAAATTCAGGAATTGAAAAAATGTTGGTCGTACACATGATGGTGACCTGTGCTTCCGGCATAGCTGTCAAAATGCGATTAATGTTATCCAGCCAGGCGGAATACTTTAACCCATGGCGGCCATATTCAGCGTAGGGGCCATAACCGTCTAAACTGGTAAACACATGCAAGCCTGAAATTTTTTTATGACTAAGTAACTGCGCCGCCTTTTCGATAAACTCATCCATCAATTTTTGAGGGGCGTTGCCATTGGTATTAAAAGCTAATTCTAATTGCGGCTGCGGGTTTTCGTGAAAGTAGTCTAAAATTTTAAAAGTATTTTCATTCAAAAGCGGCTCTCCGCCGGTAATTCTAAAGACTTTAAGATCTTTAACGAGATCGGGCCACCACTTCCAAAAGCTTTCTACATACGGATTCGGCGACTTATAAGGAAGTGGCATTTCTCCGACGGATTTAAAATACTCAAGGTTATTAAATTTTGCGGAGGTGTTGTAAGGGCCGTGGCTTTCGATTTCTTCCTGCCATTTACTGGAATAGACAGGAGAGCAATAAGAGCATTTAAAGTTACAAAGATTTGAAAAGCTGACTTCTACGTAACTGGGGTTTAAGTTCTTTTTTGCGTCTGAATTTTTAAGTTCTTCTAAGTAAGGCCGAGCCCACGATTCAGAGGACTTCGTAACACGATCAGAAAATATTTCGCCTTGCTTGAAGGCGGGAAGATCTTCAACATTCCAGCAATATTGACATTCAGCGGGACGGGCACCCTTAAGCATTTGGGCCCGGGCCTCTTTCTTTTTTTCAGTATTATGAAGGGCGGAAGGGTCGTTTTGTAACTCTGCTTTGGAGACCGCATGTGGATAAGGGTGATGACAACTGTGGGTTCTGCCGTTGTGCAAGTGCAGGGTCACTTGCTTCCATTTGGCGATACAGAAAGTTGGGCTTACGGAATCAAGTTGAGCTTTAACCTGAGAAAATTCAACGGGCTTCTTCATCTCTTTCTGCCTAGTATCATGTAACGGGTGTAGATGCCGAGATTTAATTCGCCAGCGTAGAGAGTTTCAGAGAGTTGAGGATTAATTATTGCTTGAAAATCAGTAAGGGACTTTACACAGCTTACATGAGATGGATGACTGAAAAAATCATTTGTTTGAAGCGCAACCAGTGACTGCTGCGGAACAAGTTCCAGCCATTTGTTAATATCCTGCAAATGTTCACAACTGGTGTTGATAACAACATTTTCAGAGTAAGAATAGTCGTGCATATCGGCCGTGACTCTATTGATGGTTTCAAGTTCATTTTCTTTCATTAGAAACCGGACAAATTCATTGCAGCGGCTATCAATATCAATGCAGCTGATTTTTAAATTCGTATTTTTTTTATCTTCTAAAAGTAAAAAGGCGAGTGTAGCAAACCAACTGCCCGCAATGGCGATCGACTTGTTTGAAAAGTCAGTGTGCTTTCCGAGCTCTTGAATCAGCCAAAGTTTACTTTTAAGTTGGCCTTCGCTGAACATATCACGGAATTCATCATATCGTGGGCGACAGTGTTCCGGAGCGGAATAAAGTGCGCCAGTATATCGAGTGATCAGGCCAGTGTTCATCGTTCTAGACTATACGAAATCATCATGGAATCAACAGTGGTTTTAAGAGCGAAATTGAAGACTTACAGTTACAAACCGGACCAAAGATCGGTGTAAGTCATAAAAAAACCAGCTACACTTTGATCATGGTTCGTCATCTTTGTTTAGCATCGGTTTTTGTCCTGTCTTTATTTTTGAATAATAAAGTTCATGCTGACACCAATTCCGGAAGCGTTTTGGTTGAAACTCCGGAAGATTTTTCCAAACCTTACAAAGAACGTCGCGGAAAACACGGCGCCTTATTTTCTCTTTTTTCAGAGGTATTTGATCCGGTTAATTATCAAAGTGGCTATGGCGATGCGCTTATCGGCGACTTTCTCGGAAGTGAAGCTATTCGCTTAAACGGTTTAGAGCTGGGTTATAAATATAATGTATCCGTCGGCTCTGTTGCAGCGCTTTTCAGTTACAGCGTCGGCAATGCGGATAATGGCGGCCGAACTCTGGGATTTACGAAACAAAGTTTTTCTGTGAATGCTGCACTTGATGCTGTTTTTGATGAGCCTTACGCGGTTCCTTACGGTCAGATTGGTATTAATTTATTTGATATTAAAGAAGAAAAACCCGGCTCTGACAGCTTTTCTGAAACGACAAGTCCCGTGGTTGGCTATCGTTACGGAATATTATTTCAGTTAGATTGGATTGAGAACCAACTGGATAAAGAAGCCAGGGCGGAGAGATTATTTTCTTCGGGTCTTGAAAACACATATATCGATGTTTATTACGCGAACTACCTCGCTTCTTCGAGCGCGCAAGATCCTGCAGTTTTAGCCAGCGAAGGCGAAGGAAATCTTGAATCAACCGGGCAAATGGGTATTGGCCTTAAGATGGAATTTTAGATCAAAGTTAAAAGATAATTTAACTCTTCATAAACATTCGACCAGGTAATTGCATTCATTCTGATATTTAGACGCTGATCCGGAGTAATAGAATATTTTTTATTTTCACGAGTAGCGAGCTTGATCGCAGTTTCAGGTTTTAATTTGGTTCTTTCAGTAAAGACCAGTGAAATGCTTTTAAGGCCCGCACTGACATCGCGAACACCAAGCTGCTTACATTGATGCCGAATCAGCATGAGTCCCATGAGGTTGATAACCGGATCGGGCAAAGGCCCGAACTGATCTTTTAACTCATCTTCAATTCGGTTCATTTCTTCATTGGACGCAATTTCTGAAAGGGCTTTGTAATAGCTCAACCGAATGCGAATATCCGCGATGTAGCTGTCTGGAATAAGCGCCGGCACCCGCAAATTGATTTCAGGATCCAGTTCGCGGTCAGGAAGCGATTCGCCTTTAGCCTCGGCTAAAGCTTCATTTAAGAGATCCATATACAGTTCGTAGCCGACAGCATTGACGTGACCGGATTGATCATCGCCTAAAATGTTTCCGGCGCCGCGAAGTTCCAGATCATATTGTGCGATTCTGATTCCTGATCCTAAAGCGGAATTATCCTGAATAATTTTAAGACGCTCTTGTGCGTCTTTGTCGATTTTTTTATCTTTAGGTAGAAGAAGATAACAAAAGGCACGCGCCTTACTGCGGCCCACGCGCCCTCTTAACTGATAAAGTTGTGAAAGCCCGAACATGTGAGCCTGATCAATAAACATCGTGTTGGCTTTTGGCACGTCCATTCCTGATTCAACAATAGCAGTACAAACAAGAACATCGATTTCGTGATGGAAGAAAGCCAGCATGGCAGATTCAAGCTCATCTTCATTCATTTGACCGTGAGCTACCTTCATACGAACATCAGGTAGTATTTGTCTGAGCTCGTCCGCGACTCCATAAATACTTTGAACACGGTTATGAATAAAATAAACCTGACCACCCCTTGAAACTTCAGATTGAATCGCCTTTCGAATTAACTCTGAATCAAACTTGGAGATAAAAGTTCTGGTCGGCAATCTGTCGATCGGGGCGGTATTGATTATTGATAAATCCCGCATTCCTGTGAAGCTCATATTGAGAGTTCTTGGAATCGGAGTTGCGGATAAGGTCAAAGTATCAACATCGGTTTTAATTTTTTTAATTTTCTCTTTGTGAACGACTCCGAATTTTTGCTCTTCATCAATGATAAGCAGGCCTAGATCTTTAAAGACGACATCTTTGCTTAACAGGCGATGAGTGCCAATGAGAATGTCGACTTTTCCATCTTTGAGCGCGGCCAAAGTTTTCTTTTGATCGGCGGTTGAAACAAATCGGTTTAAGGAATGGATTTCAAGATTCCAGCCATTGAAGCGTTTTTTAAAAGTCTCTAAATGTTGAAATGTTAAAACAGTTGTTGGAGCCAGAACAGCCACCTGTTTTTTGTTTTCAACCGCCTGAAACGCGGCCCGCATGGCCACTTCGGTTTTTCCAAATCCGACGTCACCGCAAACAAGCCGATCCATTGGTTTGTTGCTGCCAAAATCTTTATGAATGTCGTTGATAGCCTTTAGCTGATCTTGCGTTTCATCGTACGGAAAGCCTTTTTCAAATTGGTTACTGTGAATTTCATCAAAATCCAGAGGAGGCCGGTGTAGTTCAGAGCGTTTTGCATACAGCTGCAGTAATTCCGCAGCTATGTCGCGGAGATGGGACTTAACTTTGATTTTTGTTTTTTCCCAGCCGGTGCCGCCGAGCTTATCTAACAGCGACGTCTGACCGCCGCCGGAAAATTTTTGCAACTGACCGACCCGGTAAACAGGCAAATATAATTTATCTTTATCTTTGTAGGCGATCTGAATGTATTCAGATTCAGCTCCGCCTATATTCATAATCTTTAAACCTTCGTAAACACCGATACCGTGCTTAACATGGACCACAAGGTCGTTTGGCTTTAGATCTCCGAATGCGAGACTTTTTGCTTTGGAAGAAAACTCCTCGTAAGCGTTTTGAGTTCCGGATCTTTGTTTTTTTCCAAAAAAGTCATCGCTTCTTAGGAAAACAAGGTTTTCATCTGTTAAAAAACAAGTGGCCGGAAGCGGCCGCGGAACCAAAGTAATAACATTTTGATTTTCAACCCAGTTTTGCCAGTCGTATGAATCAGGCTCAGCCGAATCAAATTGAATTTCCAATTTTGTTAAAAGGGATTTCAGGCGATCATTCTGAGTTGAATTTTTGCTGGCAATAAATATTTTGTTGCCGGAGCCAAGCCAGGAATCTAATTTTGGTTTTGCGGATTTAAGCCATGATTCTGAAGCCGGCGTCATATTTTGCGCCAAAAGCGAAAACTCCGTAAGCGGTAGCGATGCATATGGGATTCGTTCTTCATCGGATTGGGTGTCATCTAGAAAACTAAGATTAGAAAAATTAATAAAATGGCTTTCGGAAGGCCAATTTATGGATTCATATTTTTCAGCGATCGAATTAAGTAATGGACTAAAGGCAACGGTAGCATTGCTGATATTTGATCGTCGGTCTGATTCAAGTTCCTGCCACCATTCATCAGCTGCGCGTGACACTTCGGCCACATCTAATATGAATACATTAAGACCGCTGCTGAAATGATCTAGCGGTGAGGTTAAGTTGCTTTCCACATAAGGCAGAAGCAATTCGCAACCCGTAAAATAATTCTTCAGCGACACAGACCGAATAATTTCGTCTGCTTCAGTTGGAGTTACTTCGCGCTCTTTATATTCAGTGCGAAGATTTTTAATTACATTTTCAATATTTTCATCAGTAAGTTGAAATTCTTGTACAGGAACGAGGTTAAAGATTTTAATTTCTTCTAAACTTCTTTGGTCTGTTACTGAAAAATAGCGGAGAGACTCAACTTGATCGCCAAAAAGTTCAATTCGTACCGGATGAGATTCCGCCGGTGAAAAGACATCAACGATGCCGCCACGAAGACTGTATTGACCAACATCTTCCACTACAGGCGCTGATTGATAGCCCAGTGAATTCAGATAATTGGCGATGTCAGAATCGAGCTCATCACCGGCCTGCAACTTTTTACAGCGTTTTGAAAAGCTTGAATAAGAAACAGATAGTTGGAGTAATGCTGAAACTGGCGCAACAAAGATGTCACCTTTTTGAGCGTTTGCAGCCCAATACAAAAAATTAACTCTGGCGTTTCGAACTTCCGGTGATGGAAACAATCCGGAAAACGGAGAAACATCGTGCGACTGTAATAAATGACAACGGAATTCAGGCGTAAAGAACTCTAACTCTTGCTTAAATTGCAGCGCAGATTCCAAACTTGAAGTAACGACAAGTCGCGGCAACCCATGGATTTTTTTAGATAAATTGTTAGACAGCAAAAAAGCAGATGCAAAAGAGCTGGAGGCCCCAACCACATGAAATATATTTTTATGCTTTTCTAAGCCACGCTCAATCAGAGATTCAATTCGGGTGTTGAGATGTTGAGTCACTGGTTCATTTTTTGTGGGCATCTATGACAATATCCTTTGCACAGCCATTTATAGATTTTTAATTGGTTTTTGCAGTCTTACTTTGTATAACTAAATAGTTGAAAATAAAATGAAAAAAAGAAAGTTAGCGCCGGACTAAAGCTTGCGTTAAGGGACTTGTACGACAGGAGGATTCTGTGCCACTGGGTGGGGTTATATTCATAACGATTTTTATCGGTGTTTTTGGTTTCATTTTAATTAGGTTAGCGCGTCTGACCGGCGGTAAAGCGGTAAAAACAAGTCAGGCTAAATTTGATATCTATGAGTGCGGTATTCCGGTTCAGGAAAAAAAAGACACTAAGATTTCTGTAAAATTTTATCTTACAGCGATTTTGTTCATCCTTTTCGATATTGAAATCATTTTCATGTATCCATGGGCTGCAAATTATAAAAACTTTTTAACCTCGGGCAATGGCCCATTTGTTTTTGGCGCCATGGCTTTCTTTTTGGCTGTGTTTATTTTCGGTCTTTGGTGGGAAATCAAATCGAAAGCATTGGAGTGGGACTAATTTATGACATCAATGGGGACAACAGGTTTCGAGATAACCGTAAATTTAATCAAAACAGTTTTAGTTTTTTTAATGATGGTACAGGCGGTACCTATTTTAGTTTGGCTTGAGCGTCGGGGATCTGCATTTATACAAAACCGTTTTGGTCCGAACCGTGTCGGGCCTCTGGGTCTTTTACAGCTGCTTGCCGACGCGGTGAAATTTTTAACGAAAGAAGACTTTGCTCCTGAAAAGGGAAATCGCTTCATGTTCTACGCAGCTCCGGTATTTGCTTTAATTCCGGCTGCGATTGCCTATATGGCCATTCCGATGTCGGTTCCGCTAAAACTGGAAACAGCGACATTTCTTATTCAGGGTTTTGAAATCAATGTCGGTATTGTTTTTGTTTTGGGAATTTCTTCTTTAGCAGCTTACACCATTTTAATGGCCGGCTGGGGTTCTGGAAGTAAGTTTTCGTTAATGGGAGCGATGCGTGCGTCAGCGCAAATCATTTCTTACGAATTAGCTTTAGGTCTTTCCATTGTTGGTGTGATCTTGATGTACGGCACTTTCAATTTCAACGAAATGATTTTGCAACAGCAAGGACCATTAAGCTTTAATGCTTTCGGCTATACAGTGGCAACCGCAGCACTTCCGAACTGGGGAATTTTTTATCAGCCCGTTGGAATGATTTTATTTTTCGCAGCTACATTCGCTGAGTCCAACCGACTACCTTTCGACTTAGCAGAAGGTGAAGCGGAGCTGGTTGCGGGTTTCCATACTGAATACGGCGGCTTTAAAATGCTGATGTTCTTTATCGGTGAATATGGGCACATGATGATTGCTTCGGGATTAATGGCCACATTCTTCTTTGGCGGTTATGGAATTCCTTACGTAAGCATTCAAGATGTTCAGAATTTCGGTATGAATTTATTCGGTTCAGAAATTGCGGCGAATGTTTTCAACACCGTTGTTCACTTCCTCTGTTACAACATTAAATTTGGATTGTTCTTGTGGATCTTCATTTGGGTCCGTTGGACATTGCCACGTTTTAGATATGATCAATTGATGGATTTAGGCTGGAAGACCATGCTCCCATGGGCATTGGTTAATACAATGGTGACGGCAGCGGTGATGTTCGTAACCACTTACTTTATGTTTTAAGGAATAGACTATGACGGCAGATGCATTTTTATTTTGGTTTCTTGCGGCTCTTACGATTATAAGCGCTTTATCCGTTATCTTAATGACGAATCCGATTTACTCGGCCTTGTCATTAGCTATGACAATGGTAAGCGTGGCAGCCATTTTTGTAACTCTACAAGCCTACTTCCTGGCAGGGGTACAAATTATTGTGTATGCCGGAGCCGTAATGGTTTTGTTTGTAATGGTTCTCATGCTGTTCGACTTAAAACATGAACTCCAGGCCTTTACTCGCGGACGATTTTCAGGCGCTTTTAAAATTGCCTCTATCGGCTCACTTGCCGGGTTGCTGGTCGGTGCCATGTACTCGGCGAGAATTAATTCGGCGCTTACTGAATCATCTATAGCTGCGAATGCTACTTCCAAAGGAGCTATCACGCCGCTAGCTGAAGAATTATTTTTAAGAAACGTTTTTGGTTTTGAAGCATTAGGCGTTTTATTGCTGGTTATTGCAGTAGGAACAGTAGCTCTTTCAAGAAGTAAAGGCGGAACACATGCCAGACATTAGTATTTTAACAACGATTACACCAAATCATTACCTGGTGCTGTCAGCCTGTCTTTTTATGATTGGCGTTGCCGGCGTTTTATTAAGACGAAATCTGATTGTACTTTTTATGTCGATAGAATTGATGTTGAACGCTGTGAACCTCAGTTTTGTGACGTTTTCTCATTCTTTTGGAAAAGTAGACGGGCAAGTGATGGTCTTCTTTGTGATGACGATTGCCGCGGCCGAAGCGGCGGTTGGCTTAGCCTTGGCTGTTTCTATATTTAAACGATTTAAAGAAGTTAATATCCGTTTCTTCGAACATTTGAAGGGGTAACATAGATGAATCACCAACTGTTAGTTGCAATATTAATTTTAAGTCCCCTTATTGGATTTTTGTTAAACGGAGTCCGTTTTAAACACACGAACTACATCGCTGCCGGCGCTATTGCAACAACCGCCGTGTTTCTTTCTTTCGTGTGCTCGGTGCTTTTATTCATGGATCTTGTGAACGCTCCGGAAAACCAAAGAACTATTGCCGTGGGTTTTTACGAATGGTTTTCAGTAGATAAATTTACGATTAACGTCGGATTTGTTGTGGATCAAATCAGCTCGATTATGATTTTGATCATTACCGGCGTGGGTTCATTGATTCATTTATTCTCAATCGGTTACATGCATCACGACAAAGGCGTAACAAAATATTTCGCTTACTTGAATTTGTTCGTGTTCAATATGTTGCTGTTAGTATTAGGTGATTCATTACTAACTATGTTTGTGGGCTGGGAAGGCGTTGGTCTTTGCAGTTACCTGCTGATTGGTTTTTGGTTCAACGATGCAGCTAAGGCCGCTGCAGGTATGAAGGCTTTTATTACAAACCGTGTTGGTGACGCCGCCTTCATTATTGGTATGTTCATTCTGTTTGCGACATTCGGAACTTTAAATATCCATGAATTAAATGCATTGGCTCCGACAACAATGGAAGCCAGTTGGCTTGGCGCAGTTACATTAGGAACGTTGATGCTTTTTATCGGCGCAACTGGAAAGTCAGCGCAGATTCCGCTTTATGTATGGTTACCTGATGCAATGGCCGGCCCAACACCGGTTTCGGCCCTGATCCACGCGGCGACAATGGTAACGGCCGGTGTTTACATGATCGTCCGGTTGAACCCGTTATTTGTTGTAGCACCCAACACGATGATGGTGATTGCGGTCATAGGTGCAGCAACGGCTGTAATGGCGGCAACTATCGGTCTTACTCAGTACGATATTAAAAAAGTTTTGGCGTACTCTACCGTTTCTCAATTGGGTTATATGTTTTTAGCTGTGGGAGTTGGCGCTTTCGGCGCAGGAATGTTCCACTTGATGACTCACGCATTCTTTAAAGCGTTGATGTTCCTGGGCTCTGGCTCAGTTATCCATGGAATGCACGAAGAACAAGACATCAGAAAAATGGGCGGACTAAAAAAATATATGCCGATCACTCACATCACATTTTTGTTGGGCTGGTTGGCGATTATCGGTATGCCGCCATTTTCGGGATTCTTTTCAAAAGATGAAATTCTGTGGCAAGCCTATTCGTCTCCACGCGGACATGTACTTTTGTGGGTGGCCGGTGCAATTGGCGCAGGATTAACTGCATTTTACATGACCCGTTTGATGGCGCTGACTTTCTGGGGTACTTCACGTGTTGATAAACATGTGCATCCACACGAAAGCGGAAGCCTAATGACAATTCCTTTAATTGTTTTAGCTATTTTATCAGTTATTGGTGGGTGGGTTGGAATTCCGCATGTTATTAGCGAAAGCTTCGGTCACATTCCGAATTATTGGGAGCACTGGTTATCTCCGTTGATGACCAAACTTCCTGAGTTGGCAGAAAACGCTCACGGTGGTCATTCAGCTGCGGAAGAGTGGGCGCTGATGGGAATTTCGGTTTCGATCGCCTCTATTTCAGCGTTAACTGCTTTTGTGATGTACTTGAAAAAGGGTGATGCTCCTAAAAAATTCGTAGAAGCTATCGGCCCGGTATACAAGGCTGTTTACAATAAATATTTTGTAGATGAGTTTTATTTTGCTTCAATTATTAATCCCCTTGTGACCGGCAGTCGTAATCTTTGGTACTACGTGGATGTAAACGTAATTGATAAAGCCACTTATAAAGCAACGGATTTAGTTCGCGGCGGCGGATCGTTTGTCCGCTCATTACAAAACGGAAATATGCAGCAGTACGCTTTATATATAATCGCCGGTGTAGCCATAACTCTTTCACTGGTGTTGATGAGGTAAGATATGTTGTTATCGTTATTAATCTTTTTACCGATAGTTTTAGCATTAGCAGTAACGGCCTGGCCGCAGAAATCAACTTTAAGATATCTTGCGCTTGCCGGATCGATTCTGGAATTTGTTGTATCGCTCTTTGTTCTAATTCAGTTCGATCAGGGGTCTCCAGCCTTACAGTTAGTTGAAAAACGTGTTTGGGTTGAGAGATTTGGAATCTCTTACTTTCTTGGAATTGACGGAATTTCTTTAATGCTAGTGATGTTAACAACGTTTTTAACTCCCATTATTATTCTGGCTTCATGGAAATCAATTGATGAAAGAGTTAAAGGCTTCCACGCTTCGCTTTTTGTGCTTCAAACTGCAATGCTGGGCTCTTTTCTCGCGATGGATGCGATCTTGTTTTATACCTTTTGGGAATTATCTCTGATTCCGATGTATTTCATGGTGGGTATTTGGGGCGGCGCCAGAAGAATATACGCTACCATAAAGTTTTTTATCTACACGATGGCTGGATCAGTTTTGATGTTGTTAGCGATTATCTTTATGATGCGCTTAACTCCTGAAGTTACTGGGGGATCGATCAGCTCCAGCATTCTTGATTTTTACAAATTACAAATTCCTTTTATTGCGGGCGACTTCTTTACGCCGCAAACGCTTCTGTTTTTTGCGTTTGCTTTAGCGTTTGCCATCAAGGTTCCGATGTTTCCGCTACATACCTGGTTGCCTGATGCCCACGTTGAGGCGCCAACACCGGGGTCTGTGATCTTAGCCGGCGTGATGTTAAAAATGGGACCTTACGGATTTATCCGCTGGGTGATTCCATTGTTTCCTGAAGCTTCAGAACACTTCAGCTGGTTATTTATCGGCGCAGGTGTAGTAGGAATTATTTATGGGGCACTGGTTGCGATGATTCAGCCTGATGTTAAAAAGCTGATCGCTTATTCTTCTGTGTCCCACATGGGTTACATTGTGATCGGTTTGTTCACAATGAATTCGTACGGATTAAACGGTGGTTTATACCAAATGTTGAACCACGGTATTTCAACAGGCGCGCTATTCTTGTTGATTGGCATGATTTACGAGAGAACTCACTCACGTGAAATTTCTAAATACGGCGGCCTTGCCGGTGCCATGCCATTTTTTACAATCGCATTTGTTATTGTTACCATGTCTTCGATAGCGGTGCCGATGACGAACGGGTTTATCGGTGAATTTTTAATTTTGTTAGGAAGCTATCAATATTCTCCATGGGTGGCAGCACTTTCAGTTACCGGCGTGATACTTGGAGCCGCGTACATGTTGTGGATGGTTAAGCGGGTATTCTTCGGACCTAAGGGTGAACTTGTTTTAGCAGCAGAAAAAGATCCTCATCATCATTTGTATGACCTGAGTCCACGCGAAGTTTTAGTACTTGTGCCGCTTATTCTTTTAATTTTCTGGATGGGCTTATTTCCAAATCAATTTATGAATTATTCAAAAACCAGCGTCGACTATCTTATTAAAAATAAGAATCAGTACATGCTGTTAGGCGCGGGGGAAAGATAAAATGAATACTGCAAATTTTGGATTAGAAGACATTTTATTAACCTCTCCCATGATCGTTCTATTTTTGTTCAGCCTGGTTCCACTGACTATTAAAATTTTACGTGGAAACGTTGAACAAGTTCACTTAGCTACAGTTATCGAAGTTTTAATCGGATTGTTAGTTACTGCGACGTTGATTTTAGTATTCGGTGGCGAATCTCAGGCCGGTTCTCCAACAGCCTTTGGAGGTCAGCTAATATTTGACGGTCTGACAACATGGTCAAGTCTGATAGCTGTCGTTATCACCGGCGCTTCGGTGGTTTTAATGTACGAAAACCCATCGACTCGCGGACCGCAATTTTCAGAATTGATGTTTTTAACTATGAGCTCACTTTTAGGTGCACTCATTCTAATTGCATCGATTAATTTGATTGGTGTGTTTATCGGTTTAGAGCTGATGTCGCTTTCTCTTTACTTAATGATAGCGATGTCTCACGAGCAAAAGATTTCAAAAGAAGCGGCTATTAAATATTTCGTATTGGGTTCAATGGCATCAGCCATATTTCTTTACGGTGTTTCTTTTATCTACGGAACGACCGGCTCTATCAGCACAGTTGATTTGATGGAAACCGCACAACCGCTGATTAAAGGTCACAGCAATCTTTTCACTTTCGGTTTTGCTTTAGTTATTCTTGGTTTTTGTTTTAAGGTCTCTATCGCGCCTTTTCATGCGTGGACTCCGGATGTTTATCAGGGATCACCAACGCCTGTTACCGGTTTCATGGCAACTGCGGTTAAGGTAGCGTCCTTCGCTGCGTTTATGCGAATCCTGGCATCCAAGGGCCTTGGCGGTTCAGATAATCTTTTGAATCTTCTGCAATGGCTGGCCGTAATCACAATGACGGTTGGAAACGTGGCCGCATTGGTGCAAAACAACTTAAAACGCACCCTTGCG
>JANWIU010000136.1 GCA_025449725.1 Pseudobdellovibrio sp. | reverse complement strand
TACATTGTGAACGACACCAACGGAAACGGAAAATTCAGCGAAGCGGAAATCCGGGCGGCGTATCCGAAGTTCAAAAGTGTTGCGACTGAGTTTGCAGAAAGTACGGCGAAAGACCAGCTTGATAAATTCACTTCTTTGGAAGGTGATGTGGCCGGCTTCGGGTGCTTCAGCCGCGCTGATTTGATCCGCGAATCCTTTATCTTCCTGACTTATAATGGGCGATTGCCGGCGCTTGGCGACTTCAATATTTTGCCATGCCCTTTGGGTAAGCCACTGATCACTTTCAGAGGGGAAGTCGACAGGTCGCAAACGTCTGCGGTGTTCAAGTCATTAAGAGAAGTTCTGGCTCCTTAAAGAAGTCAGTTGTTTTGAAATAGCCCGGTACTCTTTACTCCTTAAAGCACAATTTAATATTCTTATTTATTATATCTTTACAAATTATTGATTTTATTAAGCTATTTTAAATTTATTTAATCCAATTTAAGCCCATTTTAAAATCGTTTTTTGTTGTTTTGATTCTTCCGTTGTGTAAGGATAGGTCCTTCTAAATTGGGAGTTTTTATGCGAACGATTTCGCTTCAAAAAGAAAACGGTTTTCCATTGGCCATTCAGGCGGTTTCCGTTGATGAAGTTGGAGCCACAGAACGCGCTGATTTTTTCACAAAAAGAAGTGTAAAAAAAGATTCTAAACTGGCGGCTTTATATTTGGCGCTTAGCATGTGCGATTTAACAACTCTTGAAGGTTCCGATACCCCGGGACGTGTTCAGCAGATGTGTGCGAAAGCCCGCTTTCCTGTTCCGCCTGATATGATCGAACCTCATTTGCAAAAGAGAAATCTTCCGCCGATCCCTGCGGTAGCGGCTGTTTGCGTGTACCCGTCAATGGTCCCGGTGGCAGTTAAGGCATTAGCCGGCTCAGGTATCGGCATAGCTTCTGTAGCAACGGCCTTTCCTTCAGGTCAGGCGCCGTTAGAAGTTAAAATCGAAGATACTCGCTTCGCCGTTGAAAAAGGCGCAACTGAAATTGATATGGTTATTAATCGCGGTGCGTTTTTGTCTGGCCGCTATCAGGAAGTTTTTGATGAGATCGTAGAAATCAAACGGGCCTGCGGTGACGCTCACTTAAAAGTCATCTTAGAAACGGGAGAACTGGGTTCTTACGACCGTGTCCGTTTAGCGTCTGACATCGCTATTGAAGCGGGTGCGGATTTTATTAAAACTTCCACTGGTAAAGTGACTCCGGCTGCGACTTTACCTGTAACACTGGTTATGCTTCAGGCTATTGCCGATCATCACCGCCGTACCGGCAAAAAAGTCGGAATGAAACCTGCGGGCGGAATCAGAACCTCTAAGCAGGCGATCCAATATCTTTGTATGGTTAAAGAAACATTGGGAACCGACTGGATGACAGCGGATCTTTTCCGATTCGGTGCCAGCGCTTTGGTTAATGATTTGCTGAAGCAGATCTACAAAGAACTGACGGGCCGATATTACTACGACAAAGTTTTTTCAATAGATTAATTTTTAAATTACGGGGAAATATGCAAACACAAGAGCAAAAGAAAAAAAATCAGGAAGTCACAAGTGCTGAAGCCAGTCTCGGTGCTGATTTCGATTACGCTCCTTCAATTGAATCTACAGACATTGTTAAAATCAATCCGAAGAATAAATTATTTATCGGCGGAAAGTTTGTAGATTCGGCTGATAAAAAATATTTTAAAACTGAAAACCCTGCCACGGGCGAAGTGTTGGCAGAACTGACAGATGCGACCGCAAAAGATGTCGATGCGGCGGTCAAAGCTGCGCGAAAGGCTTTTGGCCCATGGTCAAAACTTTCAGGGCAAGAGCGCGGCCGTTAACTTTACCGTATTGCGCGATTAATTCAGGAGCGCGCCCGTGAATTAGCGGTGCTTGAAACTCTTGATAACGGGAAGCCTATCCGCGAATCACGAGACATCGATATCCCATTAGTGGCAGCGCACTTTTTTTACTACGCAGGCTGGGCTGATAAACTTCAGTATGCCATCCCGGGCGCTAAATCTGTTCCGAAACCTTTAGGAGTTGTCGGCCAGATTATTCCCTGGAACTTTCCACTTTTGATGGCTGCCTGGAAGATCGCGCCGGCGTTAGCATGTGGAAACACAGTTGTACTTAAACCTGCTGAAACAACTTCGTTAACATGTTTGTTGCTTGCAGAAATTATTCAGGAAGCAGGACTTCCTGAAGGAGTTGTCAATATCGTAACAGGCGCAGGGGAGACCGGCGCTGCCATTGTTAACCACCCTGATATCAATAAAGTGGCCTTCACGGGTTCAACGGAAGTGGGCAAGATCATCGCTCGCAGCGTAGCTAACACCGACAAAAAATTAACGTTAGAGCTGGGTGGAAAATCCGCTCACATTATTTATGAAGATGCCGCTATCGATCAGGCAGTTGAAGGCGTGATCAACGGAATCTTCTTTAATCAAGGTCATGTCTGCTGTGCCGGTTCAAGATTGTTACTTGAAGAATCAGTTGCAGATACAGTTGTAGAAAAATTAAAAGCCCGCATGGAAAAACTTCGTGTTGGAAATCCGCTGGATAAAAACACGGATGTCGGTGCTATTAATTCTGCAGCTGAACACGTTAAAATTAAAAAATTAATCGAAACCGGCAAAACTGAAGGCGGTGAATTCTTTGAACCGGCTTCGGTTAACCTGCCGACTAAAGGTTACTTCCACAAACCGTGCTTCTTTAATCGTGTATCATCGGCGTTTACATTAAGCCGAGTAGAGGTGTTTGGTCCGGTACTGGCGATTTCAACTTTCAGAACCACGCAAGAGGCGATTTCAAAAGCCAACGATACTCAGTACGGATTAGCTGCCGGGATCTGGTCAGAAAAAGGTTCGAAGATTCACAAAACAGCGGCGGCATTAAAAGCCGGCGTTATTTGGGCTAATACTTATAATAAATTTGATCCGACATCTCCTTTCGGTGGTTTCAACGAGAGCGGTTACGGACGCGAGGGCGGGCGGCATGGTCTGTTCCCTTACTTAGACATTTAATTTTTGGAGATTTAAAATGAGCGGCGTTAATACATTAAAAGAACGTACAGAAAACTTGAAAATTGCTAAGACGATAAAGCTTTTTATCGGTGGCGAATTCCCCAGAACAGAATCAGGCAGAAGCGTACCGGTTTATTTACATAAAACCAAAAAACTTTATGCGAATGTTTGTGTGGCTTCACGAAAAGATCTTCGTAACGCGGTTACTGCGGCCCAAGCAGCACAAAAAGGCTGGCAATCGAAATCGGCCTACAACCGTAGCCAAATCATTTATCGCATGGCCGAGATGATGGAAGCAAAGCGCGAAGAGTTTACGGAGTCTCTAACGGCTACTTTGGGCCTTACGCCTGTACAAGCTAACAAATCTGTCGACGCTGCAATTGAGGCTTTGGTTTATTACGCAGGTTTTGCAGATAAATATCAGCAAGTGCTTGGCGCGGTGAATCCGGTCAGTGGGCCACATCACAATTTTACCTCAACGGAAGCCGTTGGTGTTGTAGGTTTAATTGCCAATGAAAAATTCGATTTGGCGGCGTTTGTCGCACAACTGGCTGCCATCATTGTTTCAGGGAATGCAGTCGTTGCTTTGCTCAGCGAAAACGGAAGTGCGCTGTTGGCACCTTTGGCTGAAACTCTTGCAACATCGGATCTTTCTAAAGGTGTTGTGAATCTTTTATCGGGAAGCACTGAAGAGCTTTACAAACAATTCGGTCTGCACATGGAGCTTCAGTCGTTAAGTGTTCAGCTTTCTGACTCAAAAAAATTAACCGAACTGAAGGTTTTAGCTGCTGACAATATGAAGCGGGTTGTTTGGCCGACAGAACAGCCGGTTTCTCTTGAGCACTTGATGGGATTTGTCGAATTCAAAACAGTTTGGCACCCGATCGGTTACTGATAATTCAAAAATTTTCTTTATCCGCTTCGATGACAAAGGTCGGGGCGGATGTTTCAAATTGATAATTTCCTCTCTGATAATCTAGTTTTCATCCGTTTAAAAAGTTTTCGTACATCCGATTTCATATACAAGTTATACAAGATCTCTTAATGAGCCAGTTCATATTGAGAAAGTTCTAAGTGTGCGTTTACATTATATTTTGTCCTGCCGATACTGATTATGGCCGCAGTTAGTATCTTCGGGGGGAATGATGTACGTAAACAAGCGAAAAAGATTTGTTGTAATTGCGCTTATCGTTTTCAGTTCATTTTTTGCTTCTCTTCTTTTCCAAAATTGCAGCCCTATTCAAAGTCAGGCCGACGTGGCCAGTAATGGTAACAACAACACTTCATCAGTGAATCAAGGCCAGTTGCCGTCCAGTTGCGATCCGACTAAACGACCGGCAGACGTTAGATCCGGAACGACAGCCTGCACGTCTCCCAAAGTAGGTTCAGGTATTTACACAATTACTTCTTACGCTTGTGTGGGTACGACTTATCAACCGCAGACTCCGGTTACAATTACTGACTGTAATGATCCCGGAGTCACTCTTAGTCCGCTTTCAGCAGCAGAAAAAGGGCAAATCTGTGAAACCTTTATTGGCAGCAGTGCGGCTGAAATTTCGAATTCTGTAACGGCGACCTCGATGGACTCAGGACTTGGTGATGGCGGAAACGCCAGAGGCAACGGGGACAGAAATTCAGACAGCATTAGAGCTAATATTAATACTCAAATTTCTTCAGGTTCACAAAATATTGTGCCGAATTCTAATAAGTATTTCGTTGTAAATGGCGTTTCGATTGGGCCTCGCAGTGATCCTTCATTAAGTTGTTCATTTACAACTAAAGTAACATGTACAGTTGTGAAATCTCAGTCTTCAATAACAAAAGCTATCGTTAAAAAAGCGACTTCTCCATACTATGGAACGAATTACGCTAAAGTCGTAAATGATATGGCAGCAGGCACGGCTAAGGATACTGAGCTAGATACACTTTACAATGGTGTATTTGGAAAAGGGGCAAATGATAATAACTGTTCTTTTGACCTTAATACTTTTGATAGCTCTGCAACAAGAGATTACGACCTTTCATTAGTTCGTGGAGATACCGGCTATTTATGTGTTCAGGCTTCGATTCGTGTAAGGATGTC
>JANWIU010000135.1 GCA_025449725.1 Pseudobdellovibrio sp. | reverse complement strand
TTGGACCTTCCCTGGTATTTAAGAATACTGAAGGACCAAAAAATGACAAAAAAATATGTCGTTCCATTGATTCATTATTTGGGTTCAAAGTCTTTAGAAGAAGCAGCTGTGGGCCCCACATGGAAGACGGTTTGGAGCGCCGGTCAGTCAGTTGGATTAATCGAAGATGTTCTCAGCTGTCAAGAAATCATGGATAAATTGGTAAGTGAGTATGAAGCATGTCTGAAAAACGCCCCCCGACTTCAATAAAAACTTCTTTAGAGAAGTCTACTTCAGTAAAGGCCTATAGAGCCGCACACATTTTAGTGAGTTCAAAATATCAAGCCGAAGATATTTTGAAAAAGCTCCGCATGGGAAGTGAATTTTCAGAAATGGCCCGAAAGTTTTCAACTTGCGCCTCATCTATCAACAATGGAGATTTGGGAGAAATCAAAATCGGCAAAGCCCACGAAGATTTCGAAGAGGCCGCTCTCAAATTAAAGCCGGGCCAAACCACCGACACGCCGGTGCGGACCTCGTTTGGGTATCATATAATCATGCGCTTGCCTTGATTTTCTCAACCTGAGACACAAATTCATGTGTTGAACTACTAAATGTTTTAAATCCTCTATTTCGCTATCCGATAAGCTACCTATGAAAACTTTATTTTTGCTAATCAGTTTTATTGTCGTTTCTGCCCAAGCTGTTGAACTTCGCCGTGATACCCCGTTTCCATTCGAAGAATGTGACCAAGCGCAAAACCTGACTGAAACACCAAAGGCTTTGGCGTACGTAACTGAAATTGCGCGAAGAATTATGGCGGCTAATCCAACAGTCTTCCGTGATGATTTAGCATTTAATAATTTTTGCTTTGGAATTCGATTTAACAATACAGGAGGCAGAGCCTTTGCCGACGCCGAATCACGCAGCTTTTATGTTGAAACCGGCATGCTATCTCGAGTTCAGAATGATGCCCAAATGGCTGTCGTGGTAGCCCATGAGCTGGCGCATGTCAGCCTTCGTCACTTTCACGGCGGATATCCTGTCAGCGGACCGGCAATTACCGCCGCTGCCACCGAAATCAGAAGAATTTCTTCGCAATTAAATTTACAGGAAAACAGAAATCCTGAGGCCAGCGGACGCCTCAATTCACAACTGAGAACTAACGAAGCCGTAATTAACGACGCCATTACCGCACAGTTCAGCGCAGGAATTCTTAACAACTGGGTTGAGGCTGAAGCGGACCGCACAGGCGCACAACTTTACTTAGCCGCAGGTTTTACCAGTGATGAAATTTCCTGGAGAACTCAACAAATTGTAATTGCTCATCAACGAAACGAAGATGTTCATGGCCCGGCCCCGGCGATTTCGGCGCAAGAAAGAACAAGACTGGCTTATGAAGGTTGCAACGTAACAAACCCGTCCAGCATGTCACAACCTGACCGCGGCCATTTACGGTACCCTTTAGAATGCTGGTCTATCTGGAATTTACGGCATGATGCTCCTGCAACCGATTCAGCTTACAGAAGCTTCATGAATGACTCGACTTCAATTGTGAATCTTGAATGGCCTGCCGGAAGTAACTTGGCTGCAGTTAAAGCTGAAATTGAAAATTATGAAGCCCCGAACCCAAAAGCAAAATTGAATTCCCGCAGCTCGAGAATGCCGGCTTCAGTTAAGGCAGAAAAAGAGTCGAAGAAGGCCAAAACGAAAAACAGCCCTCTTCACGAAGGCTGTCATTACTAAATTTTAATTTTTAAAATTACAGGCCGCGAACGTAATCGATTAATTCTGGAACACGTCCCAGATTTAACTTAGCTTCGCGGATGATACGAACCGATTCAGACTGTGAGATCAATCCTGCAGAAATCTTATTACTTAATTCTTGTTCCAATGGGTCAGTGACTTCGAATACGCTTTTGTGTTGTGGCCACAAATTATCTTTAGAATTGCTGCCACCGATACTGAGCGGAATAAAATGATCGATTTTGAAATCCTGACGGTTCATTTGACGAATTTCATAACCTAGTTCTTCATCATACATTTTAATAATTTGATTTTTATCAGAAGTATTTACGTTACGTTCACAGTAATTGATGTTTTCTTTGTAACGCTTTTTAGCACTGCTGCCACAAAGAGAACCTGGAGTTCGCTGCAGATCTGGCCCCACTGGGAACCGGTCACTGGCAAGAGCCAAGTTGGTTAAGAGGACAAGGACACCTAAGAAAGTACTAATTGCTTTCATTTTAACTCCAGTTAGTCCGGCCTTTACGGAGCCGGGTAGAAACGCGAGACCATATCACTCGCTTATAATTGGGTACGCCTGCTGTCGAAGGCAGAAAAACACAATTACAGAGGCTTTATCAAGTTCTTAACAACTGCGACGCAATGCAGTTGTTAAGCTCCACTCATTGAGTTTGATCAATTCACGAACGATGCTATAGAAAAGATCCATTGAGGTAAAAAAATGCCAAAAATCGTCTCTGTTTCGCGACCAAATTGCGCAACAACCCTACTTGAAATTGCATTCTACTTACTTGTCACGCTTTTACCCGTCCAAGCAAACGCCGGAATTTTAGGTACTTCCATTTTTGTTGAACCTTATCTTGGATTTAAAACTGAAAATACAAAGCTGGCGGCAGGATTATTACCGGCAGCAGATATCAAAAGCTCTGCACCGTACGCAGGCCTAAAGCTGGGCTACCGTAGCTTTTCCGGAGTCGATATTAATTTATTTGCTGAACTTACAAAAGGTAAAGCACGAATAGATGGCTTAGCCGATTCAAATGATTTTACAAAAAATTCTGCCGGAGTTCAGCTGGGAATTAATTCAATGGGACAAGTAAAAATGTATTTAGGAACCTCATTCCTAAATGAATATAAAGTAGAGGAAAGTTCTCAAACTCAGTCCTACACCATCAGCGGCCCCAGCTTTCACGCCGGGATTTTACTTAAAATTGTCTCTTACTTGAATGTAGGCGTTCAATATTATCTCAACCAATATAATAAAGTTACAGGATCGGCTTTTACTTCCGGTGAAGATTTGGATACCTACTATTCAAAAGTCGACACTCAAGAGTATAGCCTTTATTTATCATCAACATTTTAAGAGAGGACAACGCAGTGAACTATTCCGGCTTTTTTAAAAGATTTGGCGCAGCCCTCATCGATGGATCAATTTTACTTATTCCTTCCCTGATTTTAGGCGGGTCCGCATCTACACTGGCTTGGACCGGCAGCATCGGCTTAGGAATTTTACTTCAACTGGCCTATTACCCTATTTTTGAGTCATCGAAGCTTAATGCGACTCCGGGAAAAGCTATTCTTGGCTTGGCTGTTGTGAGTGAATCAGGCGAAACACTAACCTTTAAAGCCGCTGTTATTCGCCTGGCCTGCCGTTACCTTTCGATAGCGACCTGCTACATAGGCTACGTCATGCAAGTCTTCACAAAGAAGCGCCAAACACTTCACGACATCCTCAGCGAAGCTGTCGTGATTGACCGCGAATCACCGGATTTAAATTACTTCACGGTGTGGACAGAGCAATTCAAAGTCGTAGTAAATAAGTTGTAACTTTCCTTTTAATTTTTTCAGGCACATACGTCCGTGTATTCACCTGCATTTTGCCCTTCGGGCAAAAACGCGTCACGCTTGCAGGAGGCCTGAAACAATTAAAAGGAAAGTTACAAATCCTTATCGACGATTGCCTGCGCCGGCTTTCAGCTAATTTGGGGAACCCTTCAAAAAAGCGAGTTCCGAAGTCAGTATCTTTTGCAGCTTTGCTGCGAAAGATACTGACTTTGGCATGTCTGAGCTTTTTTGAAGGGGTCCCCAAAATTAGCTGGAAGTTGGCGCAGGCAGGAGCCTCTGTTGGGAAAAGCTAAAGAAGAATTTTAAACAGTATTCGGGAATAAAAAAAGGAGGCCAGAAGCCTCCTTTTTTACATTTTGATTATTTAGACTTTATTATTGGCCTACAGCCTTGCGTACTGCTGCATCCGCTTGAACGATACCTGCTCCGTATTGGTTAGTGTCGTTCGGTGCAAGCGCTTTAGCAGTTGCTGACAAAAGCGTTCTTACTTGAGCCGGTGTCAAACGCTTGTTAGCAGAACGAACCAACGCTGCCACACCCGCTACGTGCGGAGTTGCCATCGATGTTCCGTCGAATGAAGCGTAGTCAGACGCAGCCAAAGTGATAGAAGCAGAAACCACAGTTCCTCTTGTTAACTCTTCAACTAGCGCTTCGCCCGTTGTTTTTTCAACCATAACAACCGGGTATGGAATGACTGAACCGTCTTCGCTTAATGAACCTTGCATTAAACCCGGGCTGTGATTGTAGATCACAACGCCTGCAGCACCTGCATCGATTGCATTTTTAACTTTTTCAGCAAACTTGATTTCGCCGCGTTTAACTAACGCGAATTTGCCGGTTACGTTCACTTGCGCGAAGTCTTCTGGCTTACCAAGACCCGGAACAGCCACTAAATCTTTAATAACTGCATTTGGAATCAATTCAGTTCCACCGAAAGCAGAACTTAATACTTCTTTTTCTTCGCCGGCTACGATGATTTTAACTTTGCTCTCGCGGCCTGTACCGCGAGGTACTGAAGAAACAACCGCAGCACCCGGTGCTGTGATGTCTAATTCCGGTCCCCATTGAGAGAAAGTTGTTTTAGCTAACTGGTCATTTAAGGCACCAACTGCGTAAACTGTCGGGAAAGCTGCAGGGAAGCTAACGCCGCAAGCGTTTCCGAAGAATCCGCCACCGCATTTAGGATCTTTTTTATCAGGAGAGTAATTTGGAGCGTCAGCGCCGTTACCGGAAGCTGCAATCACCATTACACCCGCTTTTTCTGCGTTTTGAGTCGCAGTTCTTTCAGCTGAAGAACCTACCGGACCGCCCAGAGACATGCTGATAACATCAACCTTCTCTTGAATACCCCAGTTGATACCTTCTACAACAGCAACGCTGCTGCAACCTTCTGCGCTACAAACTTTACCCATCAATAATTTTGCTTTTGGAGCCACACCTGTGAATCCGGTTTGTTCATTGAACACACCCGCGATTGTACCAGAGCAGTGAGTACCGTGACCTTCTTCATCATCATAAGCCGCTTCTTCAGTTAAGCCGGCAGCATTCTGAGTGAAGTTCTTACCTTTTTCAAAGTTAGCAGCCAATGCCGGGTGACTTGAATCGATACCTGTATCTAAAACTAAAACGCGTGCATTTTGACCTGCACCGGACTGTCTCCATGCTTCACCGGCATGTACAGCTAAGATACCCCATGGAGTCGCAGGGCCTTGTTTGAAGTCAGGAACACCGGCTAAAGGATCAACTGATGGTCTTTTTCTTTTCAAGCCGCTTTCGAAGTAAGTGATCTTCTGCATTTTGAAGCCGTTAATCGGTTTCGGTGCAGGGAAGAAGTATTCTGCTTCAACAGATAAAACTTCAGGATGGTTTTTCAAACTATTAAGTAATGCAGCGTTTTTGGTTTTGAAAACCATCGCATTCACATTATCTAAAGATTTTTGCAAAGCTGGCGAACTAGACTCTGCAGAAGCAAAGTAGCTCTTCATGGCAGCAAATCCCTGACTGCTTTTAAATTGAACAAGATATCTGTCCTTGGCCTGTGAAGTGGCCGCTAGTAAAAGGACTCCTACTATTAAAGATACTAATTTCATGTTCCCCTCTTATCTGCTTTTTCAGCTTTAAGACCGCGAATCGTTCGCGCCGAAAAAGATTGAAACGTAAAAGACTATTCATTGCAAAACTATTTTTCGTACTGAGAAATCAGCCACTTAGAGAAATTTGAAAAAGTGAAATATTCTGTCATGAGTAGCGGTTCCAAAATGGAGCCAGATCAAAAATAGGGCCTCTAGATGTTCCAAAATAAAATCTGTTAAGATGAGGGATAAGAGTTACTTATGTGATCTCTGAAAAAATAAGCAGAAATTTTTACAAAAAATTTTTGATGCGATTTGTAAAGTTTTCTTAATCTTTTTTAAAATCTCTCGCCATAACGGTCTTTCTTCCTTCGGACCGGGCGTTGGTAATCGCTTTTTCGCATTCGGTTCTGATCAGGTCAGATATAACCTGATTCACTTCCTCAGAAGTATTCATTTCACTGAGGTCTCTAATGTATTGTTTCATTTTAGATACCACAACCAGAACTTCGTTGCTCATTTCTGACTTCACAGTTGGATTTTTTGTAAGAGAAATTCCGGAAGCATTTGAACCACCGACAATGATTCTGCGCTGAGGCCCCTGCCCCGTCTGGCTTAATGCCGAACTTTGTGACGTCATCTCAGAAGTAGAATCAGCCTTCGCAGGAGATTTTTTTTCAATGGCCCCGGCATCTCGGTGTTTGGCCCCCGGCAAGTGAACTTCCCAGCAACTGATAGAGCAAAACACGTATCCCGTTCGCTGCCCGGTGCAAGTCGAAACACTGCATTCATAGTATTTACTATTAAGTGCGATATCCTTTTTACAACTACTGCATTTACGCCAAAAAGTTTGTGTATTCATTCCATCAACTCCGGTTGTTCAAAATATTTTTCAAAAAGTTTTCCCATAGCTGCGGCATGTGATCCGTCCATAAAACGATGATCAAAAGTACACCCGATGCGCATGACAGGTCTCACGGCGATCTGGCCGTTAACCACCCAGGGCCGATCCTTCACCATTCCTACGGTCAGCAACAGTGGTACTTTAGTGTACGGAACCAGCGGCGCCCAGGCTGCATCAATTCCCATACTGCCCACGTTCGTAATCATGACGGAACCGAAGGGGTCTTTCGGCATTCCAAGCTTTTGCATCGGGAAATTAAGATCGTAGTTTAAAAAAGAAGTCAGATTTAAAACGTAGCGCATGAGCTGCCATGGAACAAAAGAAAGCGTGCGTACACTTTTGGTCATCGCATTTTCGCGGCCTGATTTGATTGACGACGCTTTTTCTTTTAGTTCCTGTGAAATCTGCAGAAGCGATTTGGTTTCAGCGTTATCAATTGTTAACCCCAATAAATTAGACTTACCAACCGGGTCGTCTGCAGCGCCGGGAACATTGACCTGATAAAATAAACTGACCGACTCGCGAAGATAAATTCGCCCCCACTTCATAAGGCCGTTCATCTCTGGACGTTTCTTTAAAACAAGCGCCGTCGCTTTACCCACTAATTCGGAAACACCGATTTTATGATCTGAATTTTTATTTATTTTTTCCAGATAGGCCAGCGACTGGGTCATGTCG
>JANWIU010000134.1 GCA_025449725.1 Pseudobdellovibrio sp. | reverse complement strand
TCAAATGCGTCGCTGTTAGATGAAGGAACCGCTGCGGCTGAAGCTATGGCCATGGCTCTCGCTATCAGCAAAAAGAAGGGCGTAAATGCTTTTGTCGTTCACCCTGACTGCCACCCTCATGTATTGGAAGTTTTGAAAACCAGATGCGAGCCACTGGGCATTGAAATGATCATAACTGATCCAGCCAATTACGATTATAAAAAAGAAATCTTCGCAGCCATCTTTCAATACCCATGTTCAAGCGGAGCGGTTGAGGATTACAAATCTGTAACAGTTAAACTTCATGATCACGGAGCTTTAGTTATTGCGTCGGTTGATTTGCTGGCACTGACCCTCCTGACGCCTCCCGGAGAATGGGGCGCAGATATCGTTGTCGGCAATTCGCAACGATTTGGTGTGCCTCTCGGTTACGGCGGCCCTCATGCTGCCTTTTTAGCAACGAAAGATGCACACAAACGTTCTTTACCTGGCCGCTTAGTCGGCGTTTCAGTCGACAGTCACGGTAACCGCGCTTTACGTTTAGCTTTGCAAACCCGCGAACAGCACATCCGCCGCGACAAAGCGACTTCTAACATTTGTACGGCTCAGGTTCTGTTAGCAAACATGGCCGCAATGTATGCCGTTTACCACGGCCCTGAAGGTCTTAAAAAAATCGCCTTGAAAGTTCACCGCTTAACACAACTGACTGCTCTCGGTTTGAAAAAACTCGGCCACCAGGTTGAAACAACAAGTGTGTTTGACACTTTGAAAGTTAAAACCGGCGAAACATTTGCGATAAAAAAATTGGCGGAAGAAAAACAAATTAATTTCCGTTACACATTAGACGGCGTTGGTTTTTCTTTGAATGAAACCAGTACGCTTGCAACAGTTGAAAAGATATTATCAGCTTTTAACAAAGGTCAGGCTTCCGGTTTAGATTTGAATGAATTAGAAAAGCAGGTTCAAAGCGGAATTGATTCTTCATTAGTCAGAAAATCGTCTTACCTGACGCATCCGACATTTAATACTTACCATTCTGAAACCGAACTGATGCGGTATATTTACAGCTTACAAAATAAAGATGTAACCCTGACGCATTCGATGATTCCACTCGGCTCTTGTACAATGAAGTTAAATGCTGCTACGGAACTGATTCCGGTTTCATGGCCTGAGATAAATAAAATCCATCCGTTTGCTCCGGTAGATCAAACAAAAGGTTACCAAGTCTTAATTAAAGATTTGCAAGACAAGCTTTGTGCCATCACCGGCTTTCATGCGGTTTCTTTGCAACCCAATTCTGGCGCGCAAGGTGAATACGCAGGCCTGCTTGTGATTCGTGAATACTTTTTAAAGAACAACCAAGCGCACCGAAACATTTGCCTGATTCCATCTTCTGCACACGGTACGAATCCGGCGTCAGCAGTCATGGTGGGTTTTCAGGTTGTGGTTGTAAACTGTGATGAAAACGGAAACGTCGATATTGCGGACTTAAAAGCCAAAGCGGAATTACACAAAGAAAAATTGGCTGCGTTAATGGTAACTTATCCTTCTACTCATGGTGTGTTTGAGGAAGCGATCGTCGATATCTGCGAAGTCATTCACAAAAACGGCGGCCAGGTTTACATGGACGGCGCTAACCTAAATGCGTTAGTCGGGTTAGCCTTGCCGGGCAAATTCGGCCCGGACGTATCGCACATGAACTTACATAAAACTTTTGCGATTCCTCATGGCGGTGGCGGCCCCGGCGTTGGCCCGATCGGTGTGGCAAAACATTTGGCTCCATATTTACCGACACATTCGTTAATTCCTGAAGCGGGACCGCAATCCGGTGTCAGCTCTACAACTTCTGCCCCGTGGGGAAGCGCCAGCATTTTACCTATCAGTTGGTCTTACATTACCATGATGGGCGATAACGGCTTACGTGAAGCCACAGTCACCAGTATTTTAAATGCGAACTACATCGCAAAACGTTTGGCACCGTATTATCCGATCGTTTACAAAGGCAAAGAAGGCTTAGTGGCGCACGAATGTATTGTTGACGTACGTCCGCTAAAAAAATCTTTTGACGTAGACGTAACCGATATCGCGAAACGTTTAATCGATTACGGCTTTCATGCACCGACCATGTCTTGGCCTGTTGCCGGCACACTCATGATTGAACCGACAGAATCCGAAAGTAAATCCGAGCTTGACCGTTTTTGCGATGCCATGATCGAAATTAGAAAAGAAGCAGAACAACTTCCTGAACTTGTGAAAAACGCTCCTTACACGACGTCGACCCTGCTGGCTTCTGAATGGAAGCATTCTTTCAGTAAAGAAAAAGCGGCGTTTCCGTTGAAGTGGCTTCGCAATAATAAGTACTGGCCGCCTGTTGGTCGCGTAGACAACGCTTACGGTGACCGTAACGTGGTTTGCTCTTGCCCTCCGATGGAAGATTACGCTTAACCGGTGACTAAACCAAAAGTTCTTCTTATCAGACTGGATAAAATCGGTGACCTGATCTGCACCTTACCGGTGGATCAGGTGTTAGACCCGGATCAGTATGAGGTAAGCTGGGCTGTGCAAAAAGGATTAGGCGCTGTTGTAAACTTAGGTGACCGCTCAAGAAGGTTTTTAGAATTAGATAAATCCGACCCGAAAGCCTCAGCCGCCCGCCTTCGAGATTTTTTAAAATCAGAACAATTTGATTACGCTATAAGTTTTCAGTGCCCTTGGTGGGTTAACTTTGAACTTTTTAAAGCGGGCGTAAAACACCGTGCCGGCGTGAAAAGCCAATGGCACAGCTTTCTGTTTTTGAATGAAGGCGTCAGACAACGCCGCTCTTTGGCAGAAAGGCACGAGTTTGATTACAATTTAGAAATTGTCTTCAAAACTTTTGGCTTAAAGCAAACAAAAGAGTTCATTCAGTTTCGGATTGAAAAACCTAAGCAAAAAGATTTACTTTTTAGATATCATTTGTCTGAAAACGATTATGTAGTGGTGCATCCTGGAATGTCGGGATCTGCCTTGAACTGGCCGCAAAGCCATTACATTGACTACATTGAGAAGCTGCTGGATCAGAATAAAAAAGTCGTTATTACAGGAACCGACAGCGATGAGCCTTATCTGAACGAAATTAAGAAAAAATTCTCTGACAATACTCAGGTGCTGTGGCTGCAGTCGAAGTTAAATTTGCAAGAGCTGGTTCAACTAGTCGCTTATGCTGACTATGTGGTTGTCCCGTCTACAGGTGTGGCGCACATTGCGGCCTCTGTGGGTGCGAAGGTGAAAGCGATTTTTTCTCCCGTGTTGGTACACCACCCGAAACGCTGGGCTCCGCGCGGGACCGACGTTGAAATCTGGATGATCAATGTTTCCTGAGACACCTTCTGAAAAACTAAATTACATTGCAGAATCCGTTTTAAAGCTTTCTGATTTTTATATTCAAAATCCAGAAGGCGAAACCCCCTGGAATGATAGATACTGTCAGGTGGCTTATCGTCATTACTATTTGCCGTTGAATTTTTTGCGCGTCGCAAACGTCATACGCCACGGGCAAAAGGTGGGCTTTTTTAAGGGCCTAAACACTTTTGTAGACTGGGGCTGTGGCCCGGGCACCGCAAGCCTGGCGCTGGCAGCAAATGAATCCGTGAAACCACAAATTCAAAAACAAATTCTTTTTGATATCTCGCCGCAGGCGGTGGATTCGTTTTCTGATTTGCATGGCTCTTTGATTAGCCCTCAAAAAACAAAAAATTTTCGGTTAGATTCTGCAGGTGGAAAATCTTCTTGCTTGGTGTTTTCTTACAGCTTAACTGAAATTGACGACCTGCCAGTGGGCTGGGACCAATATGAAGCCATCATGATCGTCGAGCCCTCTACGTCAGAAGACGGAAGAAAACTTCTGGAGCTTCGCTCTAAACTCATTAAGAACGGCTATTTTATGTGGGCACCATGCACTCATCAACAGGACTGCCCATTGTTAACTTTATCAAAACATGACTGGTGCCATGACCGCATTCATGTAGCAGCACCCACTTGGTTTTCTCAACTGGAACAGTTGCTTCCGATGAAAAATAAGACGGTAACCACAAGTTACTTATTAGCGCGAAGAACTCCCCCGCCTGCCGGCATTTCACAATACGGCCGCCTGGTCGGCGACTCATTGGCTGAAAAGGGTAAAACCAGACAGTTATTCTGTAGAGGCCCGGAACGTGAATTCTTAACCTGGATGCATAAATCGATCGAACCGCAGACTTTGCCTCGCGGCGAACTGGTACTTCAGCCGAACGATGCCGAAAAGAAATCGAACGAAGTAAGACTAAACTCTCCTCTCAAGATCGAGGAATCATGACGCAAATTTTTCCCTCATGAAGTCGGTACAATTAATGTACTGAGATACTGAGGGAATTTCCGCGTCAATTCATAACACTTCATTCGCGTCGAAGATTTCGGCTAGCTAGCCGCCGAAGTGTGAAATTAATGATTGAAAATTAACAACAAAATAGACTAGCGTTACCAGGTTACCGAAAATACAAGTTGGCAAAAGCCACGCAAGCGTCACCAATACAGAACCTTCATTTAGATATACAATAAAATAGAAAAGAAAAATCCCAATGTAGAGGTCAGCAGTAACCTGCTTCCCCCACAAATGAGCCCACATCTTTTTAAAAAAATGAAAGAAATTTTCTTTCCAAGTTGCATATGAAGAGAATACTAAAAATAGAACAAAAACAGTTAGGGCGAGCCAGCGAATTATTTCCATGCCTTATTTAAGCATTTATTCTGCCGGCCCATCAAACAAAATCAGTCCCAAGGAGAGCAATGAACGTCTTTTACTGCGTAGCTACCGAAGTCATTGGCGCGTGCCAAGGTTACGTTGCAGTAGTTAGGAATTCCGTCTTCTTCTTCAAAGCCCGGCGCCACGCCCGAAACTTCGATTTCATTAACCCGAACGAAGCTTAGTTCTAAATCCGTTACATCTTTGGCAGTTAACTTGATGCCGAGCTTGCGCTCTTCATTAACGATGGCATTAACCACCATAGTCTGAATTGCCGTAAATTTTAGACCGATATTTTCTTCGGCCTGTACGATTTGGGAAGCGACAACAAGTAAAGTAATTAAAATTGATTTCATATTATTCTCCTTAAAATTTAGTAATAAGCGCCACATTGAAGAGTCGTGATTCCATTAGAAAGACTAACGGTATCGTAAGCATCATCCATATGAGTAATTTCAAGTGTATAAAGACCCATGTATCCAAAGACGTAGGTTTTCTGAAACGACCCGTCTGGCTCCCCTTGAACACTGACTTTAACGGCGCTCTCTTCGTCAAACGAAGCAGCTAGTCGAATTGTGTTTTCACCCTGAAGTAATATTTGATTGTGACCGTTTTCATCATGAGCAAGGCTGACGGTGCATTCTCCACCGATGTCTTCCAGTTCGCCGTTAAAGGCTGCGGGAAACGTGCCTGTCATATCGCTGAAGTATTCACCGACTTCGGTTAAAAACTGCTGTTGTGAAATGTTTTTATATTTTGCTTTTGCAGCTTCGGCGCTGAAACCCGCCACCAGCACTGATACGCAAAGTAAAGATTTCAGCTGTGAAGTTAGAGTCGTTTTCATAATTCCCTCCGGAATAAATTTGTATGGGCCTTTTATAACGTCTAGTTTTTAAAAACCAAACAAACATTTTTGTATATTTATTATACGTTTATGTATATTGTAGATGGAAACGAGGATACGAATGATACCGCTGCACCTGATTGAAACCTTTGTAATTTATGCCGAGAACCAGAACTTGGCTAAGACCGCGAAAATCCTGGGGCAAACGCAGCCCTCAGCTTCGCGCCAGATCGTGCAGTTTCAAGGGTACTTTAAAAAATCTCTGTTTCATCAGAAGGGCCAAAGTAAAAAACTCAGCAGCTATGGTCAGGAAGTTTGTAATTACTACAAGGATGGGATTGTAAATTTAAGAAGCCTTCGCACCCGTTTCGACGGCCACAGCATTCAGGATCAAAAAAACATTTTGACCCTCGCTGCCCGCCCGGAAATCTTAGAAAAGCATATTACTAAATTAGACTTCACGGGCGGAATCGAATTGCTGGGCTTAAACGGCTCACAGATTCAAGAAAGCCTTAAGCAAGGCCAGCTTGATATGGCCGTTTATCAAGAAAATTTTGAAACTTTTGATTACTTTAGAAAAAAACTATTTAGCTCCAGTTGGTCGGTTATCGTGCCGCGCACATGGAAGGTCGACAACAAAGCCCTATCAAATTCACCAGTGAATCTTGAGAAGTGGCTCGACGCCTCTCCCTTATTTCCGTTTGCGGGTTACGATAAGCAAGGTGATTATCTGCTGCAGAACAAGCTAAAGAGTTTTGAAATCCCCCGCCTTAACACCCAGTTTATAGCCAACGACTGGCGGTTACTGGCGGACAAAGTGGCCCGGCAGAAGTGCTGGGCTATTGTGCCATCCGATTACGGGGAAAATGCCCATTACATTAGCCTCAACCTGTCGCATAAGATGAAAGACACGCAGTTCTACCTTTATTTTAAGAAGGATCTTCTGAAAAATAAAGACGTCCACTATGTGATTGATCAACTCTCTTAAAGAGTGATATTTTTGCGCCAATGAAAAATGATATAGCAACCGAAACCAAAAAAACGCCCTTATACGATGAACATGTGAAACTCGGCGCCCGTATGGTCGACTTCGCCGGCTGGATTATGCCGATTCAGTATGAGGGACTTAAAGAAGAACACTTCTACTGCCGCAATCACGTGGGTTTGTTCGATGTTTCTCACATGGGTGAGATTCGCGTAAAAGGCCCTAAGGCTGTTGAGGCTTTGCAGTGGCTGACTTCAAATGATGTTAGCGTTTTAGATGAAGGTCAGGCGCAGTACTCTCTTCTGCCGAATAAAACCGGTGGCTTGGTAGACGATATTTTTGTTTATTGCCTGCAAAAAAATGAAGACTATTTGGTTTGCGTGAACGCTTCGAACAAAGACAAAGATTTTAACTGGATGTTAGAGAACAACAAAGGCGCTGACATTACGGATGAGTCGTCTCTGTGGGGACAAATCGCGATTCAAGGGCCAGAGGCGTTATCCCTTTGTGATAAAATTTTTGCTCCGATAAAAGTATCTGCGCTGAAAAGAAATCAAATTGTGACCGGCAAATTCAACGGCCACAGTATTATGATTGCAACAACAGGTTACACCGGTGAAGCCGGCTGTGAAGTTTTTGTGGCCGCGCCGGGCACAGCGGAGCTTTGGAGAGCGTTGTTAAATTCAGATCCAAAAGCAAAAGCTATTGGCCTTGGTGCACGCGATACTTTAAGAACTGAGATGAAATATTCTTTGTACGGCCATGAGATAGACGACAAGTCGAACCCATATGAGGCTACATTAGGTTGGGCTATGAAGCCGAACGCTAAAGACTTCATCGGAAAGACCGAGATCCTAAAGGTAAAAGAGCAGGGCTTAAAACATAAGCTAATCGGGCTCAAAATGCTGGAAAGAGGAATTCCTCGCCAGGGTTATGAGCTGAAAAACGCAGATGGTCAAAAAATAGGCTGGATTACCAGCGGAACTCATTCGCCTACTCTTGATGAACCAATCGGAATAGCTTATGTTGATACCGCTTATGCTACTGAGAACTCTCAATTTTTCGTGGATATCCGCGGAAAAATGGTGAAAGCTCATGTGGTTAAAACACCATTTGTAAATAAAACGTAGGTTTTATTTTTTTATAGGAGCTTGCTATGGCTTTTCACGTACCGGAAGATTTTTATTACACTAAAGACCACGAGTGGGCTCAAGTTGACGAGAATATCGTTACTGTCGGCATCACAGAATTCGCGCAAGATCAATTGGGCGAAGTTGTTTACGTTGACCTTCCAGAAGAAGGACAAAAAGTAACTCAAAACCAAACCTTTGGTGTTGTTGAATCTGTAAAAGCAGTTTCAGATTTATTTGCTCCTGTTTCAGGAACGGTAATTGAAGTGAACTCGGCTTTAATCGACGACCCGTCTGCTTTAAATGACGATCCAAATAACGAAGGCTGGTTAGTTCGTATCGAAATGGATTCTGAAAAAGAATTAGCGAACTTAATGCGTTCTCCTGATTACAAAAAATTAATCAGCGAAAAATAGTTTTTTAAAATTAAAGAGGATTGTTGCTGCGATTCTCTGACCACTGCGCGGATGGTGGAACTGGTAGACACGCAGGTCTCAGAAGCCTGTGCCCAAAAGCATGGGGGTTCAAGTCCCCCTTCGCGCACCAAATAAAAAAGCGATGGTCAAAAGTACCATCGCTTTTTTTTATCCTAAATACGAAGATGGGGACTTGAAGAGAGCTCGCGTACCGGTGTTGCGTGCGACCTTAGGAGCACGGAACACCGGGCGGCAGCCAGGATGGCTGACGAGCGAGCGGCCCCGGCTCTGGGGGATTCGGCCACGAAGGCCGAATCCGGGAAGACCAAGTCCCCCTTCGCGCACCAACTTCAATTCAGTATTCCGAATACCGTTAACAGTATTCGGAATTCAGATCTTTACAACGTAATCCAATACCTACGAATCATCTCTTCATCCTCATCGTCCCAAACTTTATCTTCAAGCTTACCGCCGAATTTTTCGATAACCTTCCAAGAGGCCTCGTTATCATCCGCACAGGTCACCATAATTGACTCTAACCCAAGTGCGCGGCAAAAAGTCAGCGCCTGACGGACCATCTCTGTGGCGTATCCCTGCCCACGATACTTCTTTGCGACCGCATACCCGATATGGCCGCCACGCTTTCTGAGATTTTCGTTTAAGTGATGGCGAACACTCAACCTTCCGATAATCTTATCATCTAAAAAACCATACAGCATAGTATGCGGCACTCGGCCCGGTCTCAGATTTTTACCGGCATCATCGTCTTCTAATTGCTTCAACATTTCAGAATAAGAATATCCCGGCGTCCAAATGAAACTGTACCAGTGGGGGCTTTCGCCTTCCCATTCTTTTGCGCCTTCTAAAAAGGCCTGCTCATCCGATGCATTCAGTTTACGAAGTATAATACCCATAGTATTTACACTAAAGTCGCGCTATCAAAACGGTCAAGGCCAGACATGAAGGCAAAAAAGTTGGTTTTACAAAAAAAACGGCTAAAATATTTTTAATAACCAACAACGGAAAATATCTATGATCAAAGCAGGCAAAACTTTAAAATTTAACTCTACACTTGAAAACTGGGAAAAGGGAATGGACTACTGCGCGATCCCTGTACCGGCAAAAATAACCGAAGCATTGGGCACACACGCAGCAGTGCTTGTGATGGCCAGTATTAATGGTTGCGAGCCCTTTCAAGTCAGCCTCTTCCCGGTTGGTGGAGGCAAACATTATATTCGCGTTCGAAAAAAAGTTCGCGTAGAGGCCGGCATTAATGAAGGCGACAAAGTTAAAGTTGAAATCACTGTTCAAGACCGCGCGGACGTGGATCTTCCTGATGATTTAATTAAAGCGCTAAAAGCAGAAAGCGCTTTAGAAGAATTTAATGCGCTCACGCCCGGTAAAAAGAATTACGAAATCAGAAAAATAAACGACGCCACCAAACCTGAAACCAGAAAAAAACGAATTGCAGAAGCCATTCAACTAGCCTTTAAAGAAGCTGACCGTAAAATTCGAAAAGGTAAATAGCAGCGGTTTTACTCGCTGCTTTTTTTGATTTCTTTATCCATTTCAACTTCAAGAGGAACAGCTGTCACAAGTTTAGCTTCAACTCTCAGCAGAGAGTCAGGCAAAACCGGCTCTTGAGGTTGTAATGTCTTATTTACTAACCACGATACGGCCTTTTCTAATTGGCGGTCCACTTTTTCAGCGCGGTCTTCAATTGTTGGCTCAATTACCACATCAGGAGCAGTGCCTTTGCCCTCGATGTATTCGCCGCCCACTGCCGTAAAACCTTGAACTACAGAATAACGGAATCTATGACCGGAATACGGTAATTCTAAAACTTGTGGATTACCTGTACCGCCACCGGTGTTTTCACCCAGTACGGTCGCTAATTTATTTTCTTTAAGTGCAGAAGTAAAAG
>JANWIU010000133.1 GCA_025449725.1 Pseudobdellovibrio sp. | reverse complement strand
CCAGAGGAACAAGAATCAAAGCGGCAATCCAGCCCCATTTAATGCGGCTTAGGAAATTTTCTTTACGGCAGACAAGACTTGCCAGCAAAAAACAAAAAGCCACTTTAGCAATTTCCGATGGTTCGAAGCGCATACCGCCAGGAAGCTGAATCCAGCGAAGTGCACCACCGACGCGAACTCCGATACCGGGAATAAAAGTTGCCAGCAAAAGTACAAACGAAGCCGGCCACATGGCCCACGACCACTTCCGTATAAACTGAAAAGGAATTTGTGTGGTCACTATCAGAACGACGGCTGCCAGCAATGTGAAGATTAACTGGCGTTTAAAAAAGTACAGCCCGTCGCCGTAGGACTCAGTTGCGAAAATATAACTGGAGCTGTAGACCTGCATGAGGCCGATTCCGAATAAAGCTACAAGGGATAGAAACAAACTTGATGTAAAAAATCTTGTGCGCATTCCTGTCCTAAAAGGACCGTCTTATTTGAATTTTTTGACGATCTCTTTAAAATAGTCGCCTCTCTCTTCGTAACTGTCAAACATATCAAAGCTTGAACAGCCGGGAGAAAGTAAAACGATGTCGCCGATTCTCGACTTTTGGTAGGCGATCAGAACCGCTTCTTCAAAAGTACCGATCAAATAAGTTTCCGAAAAGTCGCCAAGGTCGCGGTTTATACGCTCTTTAGCTTCACCCACTAAAATCAAAGTTTTCACTTTGCGTTTGATCATATTTTGCAAAGGACCGTAATTCAAATTCGTATCTTTACCACCGGCAATCAGAATGACGTTCTCGTCAAAGCAATCCAGAGCCCGAGAAACCGCGTGAACGTTAGTAGCTTTAGAATCGTTATAGAATAAAACGCCGCCAACTTTGCGAACGTACTCCAAACGATGCTTGATGCCCGGGAAGGTCTCGATCACCTTTTGAACGGCCTCATGAGTGGCCCCGTGTTCGCGGGCCAAAAGCATCGCTGCCATCATATTTTCAATGGAGTGCTTACCCTTCATCTTAATATTTTTGATAGAAAAAGTTTCGATTTCAGGGCCGGTACGGACGCGAAGCTCGTCACCCACGTTTACGGCACCACCGATGTTCATAATTTGCGGCTCTAAAGCCGGTTTTCTTGAAAAGTAAAATATACGACCGCGCTGAACAGAAGGGTCACGCGCCAATTCAACGACAGCGTTATCATCCGCGTTTAAAATCGAAGTGGTCGCCTGACTGGTGTTTTTAAAAACTTTGCGTTTTGCATTGACGTAATCTTCCATTGAACGGTACCGCTCAAGATGGTTTTCCGCCAAGTTTGTGAAAACGATATTGTTCGGTGAAAAATCGACGACGTGTTCAAGCATAAAGCTTGAAACTTCTGCGATGACTAAACGTGCTTTGGTATCTTCCAACAAATAATTTGTCAGAGGTCTATCCGTTGCACCGCCAACCCAGCATTCAACTCCGCTTCCTTTAAGCATGGCTTCTGCCAGACGTGCAATGGTCGTTTTGCCGTTAGTACCTGTTACAGCCACAAGTGGTTCTTTAATGAAGGCCGAAATAAATTCAAACTCGCCTGTGATTTTAATACCTTGCTGACGGGCGTATTCAAAGATTTTTAAATGCGGAGCCACGCCCGGCGACAGAATAACCAAATCTTGCGATAAGAATGTTTTCGGTGAATGAGAACCTAATTCAAACTTTATGTTCTGGTATTCATCAAGCTGCTCCAGCTGCGAAGAAAGCTCCGGTTTTGATTTGTGATCTGTAACCGTCACTTGCGCTTCGTGCTTAGTTAAAAACTTTGCAAGCGATACACCCGTTCGGCCAAGGCCCACGATCAATATTTTTTTATCTTTTAATTCCGAAACTTCTTTCCACATAGAAACCTACTTTTTATCTTAATTTTAAAGTTGCAAGACTTAGAACCGCCAACAGGATTGAAATAATCCAGAAGCGAACGATGATTTTTGTTTCCGTCATTCCGCCTAACTCAAAGTGGTGATGAATCGGAGCCATTTTAAAGACCCGCTTCCCTGTGAGCTTGAAAGAAATAACCTGCGTGATTACGGATAACGCCTCGGCAACAAAAACGCCGCCGAGTAAAACCATCAAAATTTCATTTTTTGTAAAAACAGCCATCGAACCCAGAAAGCCGCCGAGACTTAAACTTCCGACGTCGCCCATGAAGACTTGCGCCGGGTAAGTGTTAAACCATAAAAACCCCAGACCGCCTGCCACCATCGCTGCAGCTAACGGAGAAAGCTCTCCCGCACCCGGAATGTGCGTGATCTGCAGGTAGTTCGCTATCGAGGAGTGCCCAACAATATAGGCAAACAGTGCCAGTGTCGAAGCCGAAACAATAACAGGAACAATTGCTAATCCGTCCAGACCGTCTGTCAGGTTAACAGCGTTTGCGGTACCGACAATAACCAGCGCACCGAACAAGGCGTAGTAAACACCTAAATCAAAAACCAATTCTTTTAAAAATGGAATTCCGACTTCTGTATTCAGATTGTAGTACTGAATGAGAATCAAAAGCGTAAGACCCGAAATTAAAAATTCTCCCGCTAAGCGGATTTTCCCTGAAAGCCCTTTTGAATTCTTTTTTGAAACTTTTAAATAATCGTCGATGTAACCGATGAGTCCGAAGCCCCACGTGATAAGCAAAGTTCCTACGACTAACGGGTTACGAATATCAATCCATAGAACAATAGAAAGAATGGTGCTGAGTAAGATCAGCCAACCGCCCATCGTTGGTGTGCCGGCTTTCTTTTTGTGAGTTTGCGGACCATCTTCACGAATAGACTGACCGAAATGCTTTTCTTTCAAACGGTCAATAAAGTAGGGACCCCAAATTAGACAAAGAAAGAATCCCGTAAAGAAAGAAATAAAAGTTCTTACTGTTATGTAGCGGAAAACATTCAAAACCGAATACTGATCGGCCATCGAATAGAGCCAATGATAAACCATGCTGTTGTCACATCCTGATTGGGGTTGATCTGTATTCGTAGCACGAACGCCCGTTTGATTTCAAGAAAATTTTACTAAATACATGAAATCACTCATAAATTTTGCGTTTTCTTGTTGATTTCTGAGTTCCCGCCCGTTAGTTTACCCACCATGAAGAAAAATGTGATGAAGAATCGAACAAAAAAAGAACTCGCACCTCTTAAATTAGGCGAAGCGACGACCCTTTATCCTCAGAACTACAGCCCTTCTTTGCTGGAGAGCTTCGAAAATAAGAATCCAAATGCCATTGCTTGGACCAGCTTCGTTTGCACTGAGTTCACTTCGCTTTGCCCCAAGACAGGCCAGCCTGATTTCGCGAAGATCTTCATCAATTACATTGCTGGTCGTAAAATGGTTGAGAGCAAATCATTGAAACTTTATCTTTTCAGCTTTAGAAACCATGGCGACTTTCACGAAGACTGCGTTCAAAAAATCTGCGATGACCTGGTGAAACTGCTGAAACCGAAATACATTGAAGTCATCGGTGAATTCACTCCACGGGGAGGCATTGCCATATTTCCTTATGCTTCTTACGCAAATGACGAAAAAGATTTTCAAGAGCTCTACAAGACCCGTTTACTGAATTATGCTCCCGGAAAATATTCTACTGAACTTTCCCGCTTGTATTAAAATTTTATCCTTGTTCTTTTTCGCCCTGATCATTCCGCATCAGGTAGCCGTTTCCATAGAGTGATCTGATCGAAAGGTTGAATCCTTTTAATTTTTTTCTAAGTGAACTGATGTGAACATCCACCGTACGTTCACTGACAAGTACGTTTTTCCAAACGGATTTCAAAATGTCTTCACGGGAAATTTTTTGATTAAAGTGTGTGAAAAATAAGGCCAACAAATCAAATTCTATAAGACTCAAGCGTCTGAACTCGCCTTTATATTCAACTTCAAGGCTATCTGGGTGAAGCTTAAATTCACCTTCTATCATAGTGTTCGACTTAGCCATTTCTTCTGAACGCATAATACGGGCTTTCAGACGGGCCCTGATAACGAGCAGATCAATAGGCTTTTCAAGATAATCGTCCGCACCAACTTCGTAGGTTTCCAGCATTCTTTCTATAGAGCCATCTCCTGTGAATATAAGAATCGGAAGCTTTTTTGTCTTTGGATTCTTTCTTAAACTGGCGCAAAGCTCGATTCCATTACCGTCTTTTAAAAAAATATCGAGTAATAAAATGTCCGGAGTACTTTCGGTCGCAAGTTTGTAAGCTTCAGCACTTTCTTGCGTGGTCGTAACATCGAAATCGCTTGCTAAACCGCGCTCCAACAGTTCGCAAATCCTTTTATCATCATCTAAAATCAGAAGCTTTTTTTTATTCATTAATGTTCAGTAATTCCGGATTTAAATTAAACATATTTTAGTAGATAATGCCAGTGAATTTCACGCCGGGAAAAGTTATCTTTGTATTTAACTTTAGCGAACAACCAGACGTCGCAAAATAAAATAGTAATGGTGTGCCATCAGCTTTCCGTTAGATGAGGAACACATTAAAGATGTCTTTAAACAGTCCTGAAAGCCCGACAGTGTTTGATACTCATCAGCAATACCCATCATATGACCAAGTTCGTGAGCGATTGTCGTTGGCGACCAGTCACGGCCCCAGTTCATATCATACGGGCCACGCGTCTTATCCATTACATTAACCGAATAATGGGCCTCTTCTGCACTACTGACCACTTCAAATTCAAAGCGGTAAGAAAAATTCGTTACAACTTTTGATGCGTTCCAAATGTTTTGCGCTGCTGCAACTTTTCTTCGGAAGTTTTCAACATCTTCGCCCACAGGATCTTTAAAATGAACTCGCACATGAAAAACAATTTCTGACGAAGTTTCTATATCGTATATGTAGCGTTTTTTAATAACGCCATTTACGTAGCCCATCGTACCCGTAATTCGCGAAACCTGGCGCAGCTTATCGGCGCTTATAAGTTCAGGTGACGGCATAAATTCATCCGAATCGTACAAGTGAACAAAAAATGAAATAAAAGATTCAGAAGGAAATAAATTAAGGTCCGTATCGGCAAAAAGGGATTCATATAGCCAACGGTATTCTTCAGCTCTTGGATGAACCGGGCGCGGAGCCGGAGCAGCCAGCAAAGCTGACGACACGAATAAAGATAAGAAAAAACTGAAAACGACCCCTCTAAGCATGGCTGAATATTTCCATAAAACGACGGCCGTTTCCACTAAAAAGCGAACGTTAAGGCAAATATAACGGCCCCTATTTTGCCGACCAGTTGATGGGATGGCAAAATGGAATAAAACGCTCCATTTTTGCGCCTCTGGAACCTTTTACAACAATGATGTCGCCGGCTTTTATGCTGCCTTCAAGTTTTTGCCCCAGTTCCGGGGTAAAATCAGCTGCAATCAGCGCATCGCCACTAAAGCCTGAAGCCTTTAAGCCCTCGTTAAATGAAGAATGGTCTTCGCCGGTAAAGTAGATCTGTGAAAACCCGGCGCTTCCTGCCAACTGCCCGATTTCGGCGTGAACAGTTTGGGAAACGCTGCCTTGTTCTTTCATTTGCCCGAAGACGCCGATTTTTTTACCGCTTGTTTGAAGTAACGGAATATTTTCCAGCAATGCCTTCATACTGTCGGGATTTGAATTGTAACCGTCAAAAAGAATTTCTGCGTGAGTATGGGTTTCAATAAATTGGTTGCGGCCCCACGCCGTTTTACAGTTCGGAAGCGCTTTCCAGATGTTATCCGGAGTAACTTTGCAGGCATAAGCAATATTTGCGGCCGCCATTAAGTTGATTAAATTTTGCTTTCCGAAAACAGGGACCACTGCGGATCCGCGCACATCGGCGATAACCCCGGCAATCTTCATTTCTTTCATTTTCAGTTCTACAATTTTAAAATGCACATCGGCTTTATCGTTAGAATCGGAAAAACTCAACATGCGAGAGTCCGGATATTTTTTAGCTACCGGATACATCATATCAAAGGTTAATTCCTGATCCTGATTGAAAATGCGAATCGTGTCAGGGCGGGACTCCATGTAGATTTCACTTTTGGCTTCAGCAATCTTTTTGCGTGTACCGAAGAATTCAATATGAGCTGACCCCACCATCGTGCAAACAACAATGTCAGGATTTGCGATCTTGACCAACTCTGTGATTTCACCGGCGTGGTTCATTCCCATTTCAACAACAGCGAATTCCGTTCCTAAAGGAATGCTCAGTAACGTTAAAGGAACACCCCAGTGATTGTTAAAACTCCCCTGGCTGTAGTGTGTTTTATGGTACTGACTCAGAATCTGAGCCGTAAACTCTTTTGTAGTCGTTTTACCGTTCGATCCTGTGATACCGATGATTTTTGTTTTTAAAGATTCCCGGTACCCGTGAGAAAACGCCTGCAGCGCCTTTAACGTATCTTCAACCAAAAGAATACTGACTTTGGATTTTAAGGATTCGAATTTTTCCGGAAGTCTGTGAACCAGTAAAAGCCCCGCACCCTGGTCCGTTGCTTGGTCCAAAAAATCATGGGCATCATAGGCGTCGCCCTTTAAAGCGACGAAAACCTGTTCGCTTAGATCTTTTCGTGTATCAGTCCCTACTTCGGAAAATTCGGATTTAATCTGTGAAATAATTTTTGCGTCAGTCCATTGTGCAATCTGATTTATATTCCATTTCATGAATGCTCCTGATTCAAATATTTTCTCGCAACATCAAAATCACTAAAGTGTTTTTTTTCTGTTCCGATAATTTGATAGTCCTCGTGACCTTTACCGGCGATCAAAACAACATCTCCCGGATTAGCTTTTTTCAGTATGGCTGCAATTGCCTGTTCGCGGTCGACTACTTTTTCGAAATTCTTCTGGCCTTCATTAAATCCGGCACAAATTTCATCAACAATGGACTGTGGGTTTTCAGTCCGCGGGTTATCCGAAGTTACAACAACATAGTCGCTGAGTTTGGCCGCGATCCTGGCCATCAGTGGCCGCTTCGACTTATCACGGTCTCCGCCGCAACCAAAAACGGTAAAAATTTTGCTCTGCAGTTTTGATTCACTTCGGACCTGAGAAATCGAGTTTAACACATTCTCCAGCGCGTCCGGCGTGTGGGCGTAATCAACAAAAACAATTTTTTCTGAATTAGAATTGACCTTTTGCAGTCGCCCCGGCACACCAGCAAAGTGCCTCATCGCCTCAAGACTTTGCTCTAAGCTGATTCCAAAAGACATCGCCCCAACCGCACTGGCTACGATATTGTAGATAGTATGGCGGCCTGACACCGGCAAAAGAGCACGAATGGTTTCCACTTCTGTCTTTACTTCAATTTCAGTGTCAGAAAAATTCATATTCAAAATTTTAAACTGAAAATCTGATTCACGCTGACCGTAAGTCCATGCAATTACGTCTTCTGCAACTTTTAAGCGGCGGCCGTAAGAATCATCGACGTTAATGACAGCAAATTTCGGGCTTTTGTGAGTCAACCACATCATATCCGTAAAAAGTTTTTGCTTCGCTTCGAAATAGCTTTGCATCGTCTTGTGATAATCAAGATGATCCAAAGTTAAGTTCGTAAAAATCACCGTATTGAAGTTTACACTCTTAACACGGCTCTGATCTAAAGCATGCGACGACACTTCTATGGCAGAGGCCACTGCTCCTTCACTCACGAAGTCACGTAATCGCGACTGTAACGTGACCGGATCAGGTGTTGTCATTTCAGTTGGCCAAATTTTTTGGCCAACCCGGTGATTGACCGTGCCGATCACCCCTGTTTTTTTATTATGATAATTGAGAATGTGCTCAAGGATATAGGTGATCGAAGTTTTTCCATTGGTACCGGTAACTCCAAAACAAAATAATTCATGAGAAGGATAATTATAAAACCGTGAAGCCAGCATATCCAAAGCCGCGCGAGTATCACTGAGTTCGACTACCAAATAGGGATAGTCACTTGGAACATTGCTTTTATTTTCAACAACCAGGGCAATGGCTCCTGCACTAGCGGCCTGCGCCAGATAGTTATGGCCGTCGTTGTCGCTGCCTTTAATAGCCACAAAAACCGAATCCGGGGTTACTTTTCGGGTGTCAAAACAAATCCCTGTCACTTCTCTTTCAAAGAAATTTCCGCCGTCAGGACGAGCGCCGGAGGTGTCAAAAAACGAAAATAACTGATTCAGTTTCATGGTTTTATAGCTTAGTATTTGAAGCTAAAGTTTACAAGGAATCTATGAGACAAGCAGGGCCACTTCAGGCGATTGAAAATTACAACGACCCGGACGCAAAATGGGTTATTTTATTTCATGGTTTCGGAGCCGATGCCAATGATTTAGCGGGACTGGTGGATTTATTTCAGTTCAAGAAACCTTGCAACTGGCTTTTTCCTAACGGGCCTCTCAGTGTTGATATCGGCGGCGGCTGGACAGGCCGCGCCTGGTGGTCCATCAAGATGAGTGAGCTTGACGGCGACTGGACAGAAAGACGCCCACCTGAACTGACCGGTCAGCGCGAAAAAGTTTTTAAAATGATGAACTCTATGAAGTTTGATTGGAAGAATGTGATTCTTGGCGGATTTTCCCAAGGGGCAATGCTGGCCACAGAAGTTTTTCTGGAAGCGCCGGAATCCCCGGCTGGCCTCATTTGCCTATCGGGAACCCTTTTAACTAAGCCAGAATGGGCCAAGTCTGTTGCCAATCGAAAAGGAAGCCAGGTTTTTATATCTCACGGTGAAGCCGACCAGGTTCTTCCCCACAAAGGCAGCATAAAGCTTCAACAGTTCTTTGAAGAAAATGGAATAAAAACTCAATTCGTTTCTTTCAGAGGCGGTCATGAAATTCCTATGCAAGTCATAGAAAAAATGAAAAGCTATATTGCAGAAAGACTTTAGCCGGACATTTTGTCCAAAGACTTAAGCAGTGCCTTAAGCAGAGATTGTCAATATGAGTTACGCAATTGAAACTGAAAACCTGGGCCGCGTTTATAAAACGTATTCTAAAAAAGAAGGCCTGCTAAACTCTTTCAAAGGTTTTTACAACCGACAGTATACCGAAAAGACGGCTCTCAAAGGCGCATCAATCCGAGTAGAGCCAGGAAAAATCGTGGGGCTTGTCGGGTCTAACGGCGCAGGAAAAACAACCTTATTAAAAATTTTGTCCGGTTTAATTTATCCGTCCAGCGGTGAAGCAAAAGTTTTGGGTTACCGTCCGTGGGAGCGTGAAACTGAATTTCTAAAACAAATCAGTATTCTATTAGGACAAAAAAACCAGTTGTGGTGGGATATCACGCCTAGAGACAGCTATTCCTTACTTACAAAAATTTATGATTTAGACAGCAAAGCCTCTGCAAAAACCGTTAACGATCTTGCAGAGCTTTTACAGTGTTCTCATGTTTTGGATACGCAGTTACGCCGTTTAAGTCTTGGCGAACGAATGAAGATGGAAATTATCGGATCGTTATTGCATAACCCGAAAGTATTATTTTTAGATGAACCGACCATCGGTTTAGATATCGTCGCACAGACTACCATTCGCAGCTTCCTTGAACAGTATGTAAAAGATCACAAGCCCGCTATTATTTTAACTTCACATTACATGGACGACATTACACATTTAGCGGATCAGCTACTTTTGATTTCGCAGGGGCAAATCGTCTATGACGGAAGCGTTGATCACTTTATCTCGACAACAGATTTAAAAAAGAAACTCGTTTACCGCTTGAAGAATTCCGCCGAAGAAAAAGAAATAGTTTATAATTCGCAAGAGCTTCCCAAAATTTTGTCTGAATTGGCTCATGCCGGAGAAGTTGTCGATTTAAAAGTAGAAGAGGTTGATTTTGAAGACGTCATTCATCGCTTTTTGGCGACGGAATCTCGCACTCGCTGAGCTGGGAATCGTTACCAACCTCGAGTACAGATTTAATTTTATTATTGATGCTTTTATTCAGCCGGTTTTAACAGTCGGAATCGAAGTGCTATTGTGGCTTGCTATTTTTCGAACGGCTGAAAACGGTCTTATCGGCGGCTTCGCCCGGGAGAATTATTTGGCTTATGCGGTGTGGGCGCCGTTTTTAGGCCGTATTGCCATCAGCTGGATGTACGAATCCATGATGGTAGAAGAAGTGGTCAGCGGGTCTATTAACACAATATTAACCCGACCTCTCAGCTTTTTTGAATATTACCTCAGTCAAACGCTGGGTTACAAAGTGGTCACAACCGTATTTTCGATGACCGTGCCTTTAGCGGCCAGCTATTACTTTGATTTACCGGTTTATTATGACCGTTTACCGCTGATGTTTGGGTTAGTGATCTACTACGTTTTGTTAGTTCACACCATGAGCTTCATTGTGGCCACACTTGGATTTTATTTAACCCGCGTGCGCTCGTTTACTTTATTAAAAAACCTGACGCTGCTATTGCTGGGCGGTGAACTCGTGCCCATCGATTTGATGCCAAAGGCGCTGGCGGAAGTTTTATTGATTTTGCCATTTTCTTCCGGTGTCTATATTCCGCTGGCCTATCTTACCGGTCGTGGTGATGCCCAGCTTTTATGGAATGGGTTTTTCAATGTGACCTGGGCTTTGGCGTTTTGCGGTCTGCTTTCTTACGTTTTATGGTCCAAAGGTGTTAAGCAATACACAGGAACAGGCGCATAGATGAGCGGAAACTTAAGCACCGTCATTAAAAAATATCTTAGTTTGTATAAGGCCTTTTTTAAAGCCAGCCTGGTTGCAGATCTGGAATACCGGCTGAATTTCGTGTTTTTAGTTTTTGCAGAGTTTGTATGGTACTCCACTCAACTTATTTTGTTTGAAGTTTTGTACCGCCACACTTCGATTATCGGAAACTGGAACCTCGCGCAGATGCGCGTTTTTATATTTTTGGTTTTATTTGTGGATTCCATCTATATGATTCTTTGGGATCCGAATTTTTCTTCCTTTACAGATAATGTGCGCAAAGGAAGCCTGGATTTGTTGTTGATGAAGCCAATCAATTCCATGTTCATGCTGAGTTCCCAAAGAATTTCAGTGTCACATTTGCCATGTTTCTTCATTACCGGTGCAGGGCTAATTTGGGCGTTAGCACAGCTTCCCGACTTTAACTGGTATAAGTTATTTTGGCTTTTGATTCTGATTCCTTCAGGTCTGTCTGTAATTTTTTGCGGCCGCTTTGCCTTAAACAGCACTTCCATTATTTTTACCAGAGCCGACTTTTTACAGTACATCTGGTATTCACTTTTTAGATTGGGCCTTCGCCCCGATGCCATTTACTCCGGGTTTGTTCGCATAATTCTTATTTTTGTTCTGCCCTTTGCCATGGTGGCTTCAATTCCGGCGCGTATGCTTTTAGAGCCACCCAGTTATTGGATGCTGGCGTGGGGCATGATTTTGCCGTTTATATTATTTTACCTCCTGAAGAAATACTGGAATTACTGCCTGAGATTTTATTCCAGCGCCAGCAGTTAACTGAATTAATGAGCTACAAATAATTCTATAAGTTGGTCTTCAGTAAGATTGCAAAGTTCGGTGGCGCTTGCGGCTTGCTCCGCAATGCCCCTTAAGTCGATTTGTTTATTAAATTTTACCTGACAATCCGCCGGCGCCTGAACAACCGGTGCAGGAGGATCAGGCTCAATAATCAATTTTTTCACTTCGCGCTCTCCGCAGCCTAAAATAAAAATGCTAAAAAACAGCAGCTTATTCACGGCGCTCTCCCTCTTAAGAACAAGTCCTGAGAAACCGGCTTTGTACCGAGAAGAAAAAGCCAGGAGACCTTCGCTTCCACTTCGAATTCCAGGGTTTGCAGGTGCTGGCAGACTTCCAAAAACGAACCTCTGCCGTTGAAATCGAGATAATACAGGGACCCCCTGTATGGGGTAAGGCCCGGAAACCACATCAGTTCAAAATTAATTAACTCCAGCCCAGGTGGCTCCGTTAAATGGCCCTTAAAGTAGGATGCATTAATTTTAAAGCTGCTGATTTTTACAGTTTGTCTATCCAGTTGTTCGGGCAGCCACCAACGGACCCTAAAACTGATATTTTCAGAATTCCATTCAGCCTTTGCAAGATGTATCAGCCTTCTTGTCGCTTCAAGGATTTGCCGTTTTAGGAGCTCAATGGTTACAATTTGTGAATCCGTCAGTGGGCTTTGCACCGCCCGGTGAAGCTGCCTTTTAAGCTCCGAAAGCTTTGCCGTTTCTTCCAGGTAGTTGTACTTCATCTGCGCGCATTGCGCCCTCAAATCAGCTGGTCCGCCTTCGTCAATGGCCCAGGTGATTTCCGGCTCAAGAAGAAAAATATGATCTAAATAATCAGCCCGAACCGGATGAAAAAACAAAACAGCTAACAAACTTAAAATCATAACTTTCCGTACTTTTTAAAAATAATTAATTTTGTCAGCACCACTTGTTCTTTTTTAAGTATTGATTGCCGCTTGGAATCAGCGGCACTCTGCTGAATCTGCGTCTTAACAACCTGCAGTCTTTCTTGTAGTGATAGCAGATCCGCCTCTGTATAGGATTTTTCAATTTCAGAAAAGGAAACATCGGCGCTTTCAAAAGGCAACTGCGCTGAATAGTAGTTTACAGCCAAAATGCCGATGGCTCCTAATACAATAACCAAGCCGAAAGTAAAAAAGAGTCTTTTCATTGTAAACCTGACAGTTCTATTACAGCCGGTTTACTTTGTAGGTATACGCCGTTACCTGTCGTGTTCCACAAGGCAGACTTTGCAAGACTGTTTTCGCTTTCGAAAAGAAGATTCCAGATGTAATCCACCGACTTAAACTTTAGATTCGCATGAAATTCTGGATTGCCGGTAATTAAATGAATGGACCGTCCAACCAGTGCCGCTGTCAGCTTATCGCCTCTTTCTAAACTTAGCACCGGGTTTACTTCTCTGAACAATAGTTCTAAATTTCTTTGCGATTTCATTTGATCTGTTTCAGCCACCTTCCAAAAAAGATTTGCGTCAGTTTTTATTTTCAATTTTTTATTCAAAAAACTGCAAAACAAATCGCGGCGAAAAAACTTCAGTTTAATGACTGAAAGAGATTTTTCCATCCGAACGCCATCTAATGGGTTCAGCACACCTTGAAGTAAATCAGCTTCAGCCCAGTCAAGAGCCAGCGACAGGCCTTGATGCTTAATAATAATTTCGCCGTTCTCTTGAAGGCTAAAGGTTTGTTGTTCAGGAAAAACAGCTTCAGCTTCGTAACTGCCCTTCATTGAATAAGGTAATGGCGAACTTACTAAATCCTGCACTTGCCCTGTTCCAAGCTGTTTTGTGTATTTTGCGATCGTATCCTGAAATTGCCGGCAATCTTCAGCGATAGCATCACGGTAAACGGCATCAGCCACCATTGGAGGAATGACTAACTGAACTGAAGCCAAATAATTTTGTTCGACTCTGGCCTCGCTGAACGGTGCAGTTAGCAAAATTGTTTCGCCTAAACAAGAAAGCGAAAAAAATCCAATTGTTAAAAATATTTTTTTCATATTAAAAGTACGTCGTTATCATAGGTTGCAGTAAAACTTGTTTGCTTGAGTAAACTTCGACACTTTCTACATTTATGGTTTGCTTATAGGAATCCGTTATCGAGCTTGAAGAAAACACATCGTAAATGAATCTAAGCGCCATGCTGGCCCCTTTACAAAGAATGTGAACTCCACAGGTTTGTGAAAGTGAATCGGAAAGCACTAAGGCTCCAGGTTTATCCGGATCAGGTGCTGAACCCAGACGGGGCGGATTTGTCATCACCATAAAACTTGCAAGTCGCGTAAGAATCTGCCGGCGAATATCTTTTTCAACGTTTGCCTTTTGTTCAGGAGTCAAAATCAGGCGGTCAGACTGAGATGTTTATTCCACTTTGAATGCATCGTTGTAATATTCATTTTCTTCTTTGGTAGACCAACTGCTGGAGCTAAGGAACCCGCCCTTTTTACCTTGTTTTTGAGTTAGTTCATAAAGTTTATACATGTTGTATTTAACGGTTACGTCATAAATAAATTCTGCAGGAAACTGATAGCCCACTGTAAGTCCGAACTTCATCTTTTGCGGATTTACGCGATCATCATTCAAAGGAATCCCGAAAAGTTGCGGATAAAGTATTGGACACGCCCCCAGTAAATTCAGAGTGGCATTGCCGGAGAATCTTTCGGGATAGGCTTCCAATGATACCGGCCCATTAATATTACCTACGCCCCCGAAATTAAAGCCGATGATCGACGAACCAGGCAGTAAATTACTGTAAGCATCGGCGCGAACAACCGCATTCTGGGTACTGATTTTTTCGAATTTTAAGCGCGGATTATCAAATTGCAGACGTGCAACGTTATTGCTCCAGCGGCTGTCATACTCTACTGAAATTTTGGCGCCTTCGCGCTTCACGTGCACATCGTACATGCTGACAAAATCCAAATAGAGTTCCTTTAAATCCGTCTGAACTTTTTTAACGGTGTCAATGGAGGCCATTTTTTGATTTTCAAGCGACTCAATATTTCGCTTTTGGCGCATGTATTCGTCAGAATCTGCGCTACGGGAAATGGCAAATAGAAAGCGCTGCTCTTCAACGCTGTTTCGATTTTCTTGAAGATGTTCAATATCAGTAGCCAAAGCCGCGCATTCACGTGTGCAGTTTTTGTAAGCCGCGTACATGGAATCCAAACGGGAATCCATGGCCTCAATTTGCCGGTCGAATTCCACCAACTGCATGAGGTTTTTCACCTTTACGTATTCGGCAATAACAACTTTTGCATCACGGATCATTTTTTCGTGCGCCGTAATTTGCATCAATAAATCGTATTCGCGCTGCTTAAGGTTGTTTAGAAGCTGCAAAGTATCTGCATTGTACTTTTGAATGTCCGCAATTTCTTTACAAAAGCCGACGTTTGCGGTGATTGAATTGAGTGAAAGTACTTTGACCTCTACTGTACTTGGCGGCAATACGTAATACTTATAGGGATCTGTACTGTCGGAAACGACATTTGAATTTGTATTATTTTTTATGTAAGCATTGCTCTTCGGGTAAATTGTCGGAACCGCCAACAATGGCCTTCCACAAATTAACATTGATAACAACAATATGGTTTTTTTCATTCGTGCCCCTTTTTTAAAGAGGCAACTGCAGATTGCTAGCCAGTTTGAACTTTAATTAAAACGCAGAGCAAATCCGGCGTCCGGTTTAGCGGCGGACGGATGATGATTTATCAACTTTTGCGCTTAGCAGATCTTGATAGATAATCATTCCAACCGGCTTTAAAGGGGTTTCAGATTTTTTATCTAAAACAATCAGCATTTGCGTGCGGAACTGTTCCATAAGAAACAAGGCCCGTTCTGCCATTTCACCGGCATCGATCGTCTTAGGAGACAAAGACATGAGATCTCCGGCGGTTTTTGAAAAAGGATCCTGATTTTTTTCTAAAAAGCGGCGGATGTCTCCGTCAGTGATGACGCCGATTAACTGATTTTGGTCGTCCAAAACGCCGGCGGCACCCTTAACGCTTTGATGAGTCATCGAAGTTAGGATTTCTTTCATTGAAGAACTGCGTTTTACAAATGGTAAAGCCGTACCGGCATGCATAAGGTCACGCACTTTCAAAAGTCGCGCCCCCAGTGAGCCCGATGGATGTAATTTTGCAAAGTCGTCAGTTTTAAATCCTCGTGCATCAAGTACCGCCATTGCAAGAGCGTCACCCATAGCAAGACTCGCCGTACTTGAAGACGTAGGGGCCAGGTTCAACGGACAGGCTTCTCGCTCAACAGATACATCTAAAATAATATTCGAGGCTGTCGCAAGGGTACTGTTCGGCTTTCCGGTTAATGAAATCAAAAATATTCCGTTACGAGAGATATGATTTAAAATCGCGTGCAGCTCCGCCGCTTCTCCGCCGTAAGAAACTGCAACAACTAAATCTTTTTTAGAAATGACTCCCAAGTCACCGTGGCTGCTTTCTGCCGGGTGTAAAAAGACAGAAGGGGTGCCCGTACTTGAAAGAGTAGATGACATCTTACGCCCGATTTGCCCGGACTTCCCGATTCCAGTCAGAATGACTTTTCCTTCACACTGCAGAATTTTCTCAACAGCCTGTTCAAACTTGCTGTCCAGACGCGGAATCAGCTTCGATATGCTTTCTGCTTCGATTCGTAGAGTTTCTGCAGCTATTTCTAAAACTTTCGACATGGGACCTCTTATCACCTAATTTTTACTGGCCGCTTTAACGAACTCAGCAAACAAAGGATGCGGGTTTAAAGGTTTAGATTTAAATTCCGGATGGAACTGAACCCCGATAAACCACGGATGATTTGTGTTTTCCAGAATCTCTACTAAATTTCTTTCTTCGTTAACACCAACGGCTTTTAACCCGTTCTTTTCAAATAGATCTTTGTACTTATTATTGAATTCAAAGCGATGACGGTGTCTTTCAGAAATAATATTATTTTTATAAACTTTATGAGCCAAACTTTTCGGAGACAATTTGCAGTAAAATGCACCTAAGCGCATAGTGCCGCCTTTTGCCACCATTCCACGTTGTTCAACCATGGAATCAATAACAATGTTACCACCACGTTTAACGTCACCGACAAACTCGCGTGATGTCGCATCTGCAATGCCGCAGACATTACGGGCAAATTCTATCGCCGCTAACTGCATGCCAAAGCAAATCCCGAAGAAGGGTACTTTCTTTTCACGGGCAAATTGAATGGCTGCTATCTTCCCGTCAACTCCACGAGTTCCGAACCCGCCCGGCACCAGAATACCCTGCGCCTCACCCAACAAGGACTTGGCGTTTTTAGCATCCAGTTTTTCTGAATCGACATAAATAATTTCAAGCTTCACTTTGTTAGCAAAACTGCCGTGAACCAAAGCTTCGTGTAAAGATTTGTAAGACTCTTTTAAGTCTACATACTTTCCGACAACCGCAATCTTCACATTTGAAGTTGGGTTACGCTGAATCTTTGCAACCTTTTGCCAGCCTGAAATATCAGATTTGGTTTTTTTCAGTTTTAATACTTCGACAACCAGTTCATCTAATCTTTCATTATTCAAAGCTAATGGCACATCGTAAATTGACGATGAATCTTTTGCTGAAATCACATGTTCTTTTTTAATGGAGCAAAACAACGCAATTTTAGATTTCAGATTGTCATCAATGAACTTTTCACTTCGGCAAACCAGAAAGTCCGGCTGCAAACCGATTTCACGCAATTCTTTTACCGAGTGTTGCGTCGGCTTACTTTTTAATTCGCCCGCAACGGCGATGTAGGGAACATAAGTCACATGCACCAGGCAGGTGTTTTCGAAACCTAAATCCAAACGCAATTGTCTGATTGCTTCGAAGAATGGCTGCGCTTCGATGTCACCAACAGTACCGCCGATTTCTACGATCGAAATCTCGCTGTCCTGAGAGGCTTCAAATACCCGGGATTTAATTTCATCTGTAATGTGTGGAATGACCTGCACCGTACCGCCCAGGTAATCACCCTTACGTTCGCGGGCAATGACTGTGTCGTATATCTGACCGGCACTGACTGAATTCGCTCTTCGCAAATTACAATGAGTAAAGCGTTCGTAGTGGCCCAAATCCAAATCGGTCTCTGCCCCATCATCCGTTACATATACTTCACCATGCTGAAGCGGAGACATTGTTCCGGGATCAACGTTTAAGTACGGATCGAATTTCATGAGCGTCACTTTAAAACCGCGCGCTTCTAAAAGCGACCCGAGGCTCGCGGCTGTTAAGCCTTTACCGATCGATGAAACAACACCGCCGGTTACAAAAATAAACTTCTGCTTCAAACGACTTTTGCGGGCCGTGCGGCCCGAACTTGATTTAGCTTTTGACATGCTAGTTAGATTACCAGCTACTTAAGGAGAGCTTCAAGTTTTCTTAGATCGGCCTCTGTATCAACACCATATGTCGGTTTTTCAACTTGGATCACTTTAATTTTCGCTCCCAAGTGAAGGGCGCGAAGCTGCTCGAGACTCTCACTTAGCTCTAATTCTGTTGGCTTTGTTGAGCAAAATTTTTGCAAAAATGCTTTTGTGTAGCCGTATAAACCAATATGTTTGAGAGCAGCCGTAGAGCCCGCTTCGAAGTTTTTTCTTGAATACGGAATCGCAAAACGACTGAAATAAATCGCCTCAGAATTTTGATTTTTAATGACTTTTACTGCGTTTGGGTTATCAATATCTTGGGGTTCTAGCCCGTGCGCCAAGGTAGCCATATCTAAGTTCGAATTTTCGATAAAAGCTTTAGCCAAAGGATCAATGTACGTCTCGTCAATCAAGGGTTCATCACCTTGAATATTGATAGCCACGTCGAATTTCAGAGCCTTTGTGGCTTCAAATAATCGGTCTGTTCCGGTTGGACAATCCGGGCTAGTCATCACCACATCAATTTTAATCTCATGACAAAGTTTCTGAATGCGTTCGTCGTCGGTCGCCACGATCACTTTTGTTAACAGTTTACTTTTTCTTGCGCCTTCAACAACCCATTGTAACAACGGCTTTCCTTTAAGATGTACCAAAGGCTTTCCCGGAAATCGCGTCGATCCGTATCTTGCAGGGATAACGCCGATTATTTCCATTCTTTGATCCAACTCTTATAAATGAAATTTTCAAGTTCTTCGCACCCTTCTCTGGTTTGCGAAGAAACCGGAAACACTTCTTCCAGCCGCGATTGTTTTTTTATTCTGGCAACTGCACTTGCAATATCTCGTTTCGAAAACTTATCGGATTTTGTTAAGCCAACGCCTACAGGAATATCATGCCTCATCACAAATTGAGTCAGCAATTCTTCGTCTTCTTGCCAGTCGCGGGCCATATCCATCAAAATCAACATGCCGGCCAGCTGCGGACGCTGACTTAGATAATTTTCAATCATTTTGCGCCAGGTTTTAAGTTCTTCAGCGCCCCGTGAAGCGTAGCCGTAACCGGGCATGTCCACCAGAATATAACTGTCGTTCATATTGAAAAAATTCAATAAGCGGGTTTTTCCGGGAGACTGACTGACTTTCGCGATTTTTTCTTTTGCCCAAACATTTAAAAGTGAGGATTTTCCCGCATTGGATCTTCCCGCAATAGCCACTTCTTTAAGTTTG
>JANWIU010000132.1 GCA_025449725.1 Pseudobdellovibrio sp. | reverse complement strand
TAAAGGCGAACGGGTAGATGTGGTGACTCCGGGATTACCTGTTGAGGTCCTGGGGCTTGACGGAGTTCCTTCCGCCGGCGACAGATTTGACGTAGTTCTTGACGAAAAAACGGCTGAAGAAGTTGTTGATATCCGAAAAGCAAAAACTTTGGCGGATAATTCCGGTAAGAAAATTTCTTTGGAAGATATGTTCTTGAAAGTCACTCAAGGCGACATTAAAGAATTCAATATCGTTTTAAAATCTGACGTTCACGGTTCTCTTGAAGCTATTCAAGGTATGTTGAACAAAATGACGTCGGTTGAAGTTAAAAATAAAGTTATTCATTCGGCTGTAGGCGGAATCACTGAAAATGACGTGATGTTAGCGCATACCTCGAAAGGAATTGTCATTGGTTTTAACGTTCGTCCTGATAACAACGCCGCTGCAAAAGCAAAACAGTTGGGCGTCGACATTCGTACTTACACAATTGTTTACGAAATGATGGATGAAATCAAAAAAGCCATGACTGGTCTTTTAACTCCGCAAGTGGTGGAAAAAGTGATGGGTACTGCAGAAGTGCGTAACACCTTTACTGTTCCTAAAATGGGAGTTATCGCCGGTTGCTTCGTTACATCAGGAAAAATTCAGCGTTCGAACAGCTTACGCCTCGTTCGTGACGGTAAAATTGTTTTTGAGGGCAAGTTAGGGTCATTGAGACGTTTCAAAGATGACGCAAAAGAAGTCGCTGATGGCTTCGAATGCGGTATCGGTATTGAAAACTTCAACGACATTAAAGTTGGCGACACAATTGAAGCGTACACTAAAGAAGAAATCGCAAGAGAATTAACTCCGGTCGCGGCCACATAAGCCGCGAAGGTTTTGACCAGGGTAAACAATGAAGAACATGGGCGACGGACGCCGCAAGGCCCGCGTAGAAAAAGAAGTGCAGGAAGTTGTATCGGGTTTTATTATCCGCCAGCTTCGTCATGACTTACCGGGTGTTGTAACTGTAACCCGCGTTCAGATGCCCGCTGACTTCCGTCATGCGCAAATTTTTGTAACTTATTTCGCGCCAGCGAATGACGTAAAAGGTGCACCTGATACTGATGACAAAAAAGAAGTTGATGCGGCAGAAGTTTTACAAAGCTGGGCCGGCGATATTCAGGACGAAATCGCTCACATTATGAAAATGCGTTATTGCCCGAAACTGACTTTCTACAATGACGAAACCACTGAAAAAATTCTTAAAATCGAAAAATTAATTTCTGAAATCTCTAAAGATCCGACTATCAAAGCCCGTCTAGACGAAGAGGACATTGATTGAACGGTTTATTACTTGTGAATAAACCCAGCGGCCTCACCAGTCATGATGTTGTGGCCCGGGTTCGCCGTATTTTAGGTACAAAAGAAGTGGGCCACTCCGGCACGCTTGATCCTTTAGCCAGCGGCCTGATGGTTCTTTTAATCGGTGAAGCAACTAAGCTTAGCGCTTATGTGACGGAAGGTGATAAATCTTACCAGGTCAGTTTAAAGTTAGGTGTTACAACCGACACTCTTGATTCTACAGGGAAAGTACTTTCAGAAAAACCGGTTACAACGGCACCTGATGAAGTCACTAAAACGGCCTTGTCTTTGGCAGGCGATTTCAATTTACCAATTCCGATGTTTTCGGCCAAAAAAGTTGATGGCAAAAAACTTTACGAATACGCGCGGGCGGGTGAAGAGATAGAACAGCCTTCAAAAATTATGAAGTTCTGGAATATCACATCAGTCAGTGCGTCCGAATATTCCCTGAGCTGTTCTAAAGGCAGTTTTATCCGTTCTTGGGTGCAGCTATTGGGTGAGAGTATCGGCTGTGGCGCTACTATGACCGGCCTTAAAAGAACGTCTTCTCACAATTTTCATTTGGACGACGCCAAATCCTTAGAAGAATTCGAGGCTCTTGGTGCTGCAACAGTGAGCAGTTTATTGGTTCCTCTCGATTCAGCCCTTAAAGGTGTTAAATCTATCAGGGTTAAAGGGCAGGACGCCGGCCTCATGAGAAACGGGCAAATCAGCCATAGCCTACGGTCTCAGCTGATTGCGCGTTTTAATCCTACCGACGACCGGATCATTCAGATTTTGCCTGAAGAAAAGGGCAAGTTACTGGCTTTGGTAGGGCTGGAAGAGGGTAAGGGATTTACCATCAAAAGAGTCTTCAATTACTGAAAATCACTTGAATAATATCAATTAGATTGTTACAAAATGAGCTCGTCTTTTCTATACGTCAGCCATGCCGATAGCGAGGACTTAAACCGTCTTTAAACAGACACAAAACAGGAGAACGTTAATGGCCGTTACAAAAACAAAAAAAGCAGATATCTTAAAAAAATTCAAAACTGGTGAGTTAGATACCGGTTCACCGGAAGTTCAAGTCGCTTTGTTGACTGCAAAGATCAACGAATTGTCTGGACACTTTCTTACACACAAAAAAGATAATCATGGCCGTCAAGGTCTTATCAAATCAGTAAATCAACGTCGTAAACTTTTGGATTACTTAAAATCAAAAGATCAAAGCCGTTATGAAAAACTGATTGCAGCTCTCGATATTCGTAAATAATCAAAAAAAGAAAAATGAAGTCGAAGGCCCGGGAAAGGGCCTTCAAAGTTTTAAGGAGTCACATGATCAACACAGTCACAACAACAATCGCAGGCAATCAAATCAAAATCGAGACAGGCCGCCTAGCAAAACAAGCCGATGGTTCGGTTTTAGTTTCTTGCGGAAACAATATGGTTCTCGTTACTGCGGTATCAGCTAAAGAACCAAAACCTGATCAAGGTTTTTTTCCTTTAACTGTAGAATTCATCGAAAAATTTTATGCCATCGGAAAGATTCCGGGCGGCTATTTTAAACGCGAAGGTAAACCGAGCACAGAATCAGTTTTAAATGCACGTCTCGTTGACCGTCCTATTCGTCCATTATTCCCTGAAGGTTACATGAACGACACCCAAGTGGTGGCGTCTATCCTCAGTGCTGACGGCGCGTTCCCGGTTGAGATTTTAGCTTCAATCGGTGCTTCTGCTGCTTTACATATTTCTGATATTCCATTTGCGGGCCCAACAGCGGCTTGTCAGATTGGCCGCGTAGACGGACAATTTATTGCAAACCCGACTCCTGAACAAAAAGCGAAGTCTGATATGGACATCATCGTTTCAGGAACTAAAAACGGTCTTTTGATGGTGGAAGGCGAATGCCAATTCATTACTGAAGCAGATGCTTTAGCCGCCTTGAAATTCGGTCACCAGTCTTTGATGCCTTTATTACAAATTCAAGATGAATTACGTGAAAAAACCGGTTCGAAACAAAAACGGGCTTTCACACCGAAAGTGATCGATGCAGATTTCAAAACAACTGCTGAAAATCACTTGATGCCATTGATTCAAAAAGCAATGTCACAAAAAATTAAACAAGACCGTTACGGCGGTTTTGATGCTGCAAAAAAATCAGCTAAAGAAGCATTAACGGCTTCAATCACTGATGACAAATTGAAATCTCAACGCGAAAAAGAACTTTCAGCAATTGTTGAAGATGTTAAATACCGCGTAGCACGTTCTATGATTTTAGATACCGGTTCTCGTATTGATGGCCGTGATTTAAAAACTGTTCGTCCGATTTCTTGTGAAGTTGGCATCTTGCCACGCGCCCACGGTTCTGGTCTTTTTACACGCGGTGAAACTCAGTGTTTAGGTACAGTTACTTTAGGTACAGGCGATGATGAACAAAATATCGAAGCCATCACAGGCGCTTATAAAAAGAAATTTTTATTACATTACAACTTCCCGCCATACTCAGTAGGTGAGGTAGGTCGTTTCGGTGGTCAAGGCCGCCGCGAAATCGGTCACGGTAACCTGGCAGAACGCGCAGTTAAAGCGATCCTTCCGGATCACGCGACTTTCCCTTACACGATTCGTATCGTGGGTGAAGTTCTTGAATCAAACGGTTCAAGCTCAATGGGAACTGTTTGCGCGGCTACTCATGCGCTTCTTGATGCCGGTGTGAAAATCAAAGGAAACGTTGCCGGAGTGGCAATGGGTCTTATTAAAGAAGGCGACAAGTTTGCTGTCTTGACTGATATCTTGGGTGACGAAGATCACTTAGGAGACATGGACTTCAAAGTAGCCGGTACTTCTACTGGTATTACCGCGATTCAAATGGATATCAAAATTGACTCTGTTAGTTTTGCCGTTATGGAAACAGCATTGAATCAGGCTAAAGACGGCCGCGTTCACATCTTAAACGAGATGGAAAAAGTGATGAAAACTCCTCGCGGAGAAATTTCTGAATTTGCTCCACGTATTGAAACTATCAAAATTAAACCGGACAAAATCCGTGAAGTTATCGGTTCAGGCGGTAAAACGATTCGTTCTATTACTGAACAAACCGGCGTTAAAATTGACATTCAAGACGACGGAACAATCAACATCGCTTCTGCTGATCCACAAGCAACTAAAAAAGCAATTGCGATGATCGAAGCGATCTGCGCTGAAGCTGAAGTCGGCAAAGTGTACTCTGGTAAAGTGATGAAAATTGCTGAATTCGGAGCCTTCGTTGAAATTCTGCCGAACACACAAGGTCTTTTACATATCTCTGAAATCGCTAACGAGCGCGTTCGTCAAGTGACGGACGTACTTAAAGAAGGCGAAACGATCGACGTAAAAGTTCTTGAAGTAGACCGTGCAGGCCGTATTAAGCTTTCTCGTAAAGCTTTGTTAACTCAGTAATTGAGATACAGTCGTACCGAAATGAGCGCCTTTAAAAAATCAGTTCTTTCTAATGGAGTGCGAATTGTTACCGAACAACATCCGCACTCAAAGTCCGTTTCTATCGGTGTTTGGGTTCTAACCGGTACACGTGATGAGAATGAAAGTGACGTGGGGCTTTCTCACTTTGTTGAACACCTCGTTTTTAAGGGCACTAAAACCCGCAACGCCTATCAAATTGCAAACTCTTTGGAATCTCTCGGTGGTGACCTTAATGCGTACACCACGCGTGAATACACGAACTACCACTGTCTTGTTTTAAAAGAAGACTGGAAGATCGGTTTAGAAGTGTTGGCAGACCTTGTCTGCAACATGAAAATTTCAAAAAAAGATTTCGAACTTGAGAAAAAAGTTATTCTTCAAGAAATCGCCATGAGCGACGACACACCGGAAGATATTATTTACGATTACTTCTTTGAAGGCGTTTATAAAAATCATCCGTTGGGCCGTCAAATCTTAGGGAAAAGTTTTACGATTGAAAAGATGACCCAAAAAAAGGTGTTTGAATTTTACAAACACTTTTATCAGGGCGAAAACCTGATTATCAGCGCCGCAGGCCCTGTTGATCATGACCAATTCGTTATTCAGTGCCAGAAGTTTTTTAAAGCGCGCCGCAAGTACAAAACAGTGAAGGCCCGCCGTGCTCCACGTTTTAAAGTGCACCGTAGAATCATCGAAGGCGAAATGGAACAGGCGCATATTCTTATAGGCCTTCCTTCGACCAGCTTTTATGACAAATACCGTTTTGAAGCATTTATTTTAAATTCGCTTTTGGGCGGTGGCATGACATCGCGGCTTTACCAGGCCGTGCGTGAAAAGCAGGGGTTGGCCTATACAGTGTTTTCGACGTTGAATACAAATATCGATTCCGGAAACATTACTGTTTACGCCGGAACAGATACTAAAAACGTAAAAAGAGTTATTAATATTATCGCCGATGAAATGCTGAAAATTAAAAAGCAGGGCATAAAGCTAAGTGATATTAATTTATATAAAACACAGGTTCGCGGCCAGCTTTTAATGGGATCAGACGACATTGAAAACCGCATGTCTTCTTTGGGCATAAATGAAATGATCTACAAAACTTATCGCCCTGTAGACAGTGTTATTGCTGAAATCGAAAAAGTCAGCGAGAAGTCCATGAAAGAATACATTCGCCACCATTATGATTTGTCGAAAATGTCAGTGGTTCTAATGGGGCCGAACTTAAAACAACACGATGAATGGTTATCGAAATATAATTTCGCCAAGTAATTGTTAAATTTTTTCGGGGAGAATTTATGAACGTTAAAGTAAAAACATGGACACATTTTAAGGGTGAACTTCCTGCCTATCAGTCAGCCGGTGCCAGCGGGTTTGATGTTCGTGCGCAGTTGGAAGGTAAATCGATGCTTTTAAAAAAAGGCGAACGGGCCTTAGTGCCGACCGGTTTATCGTTTGAAATTCCTGTGGGCTTTGAGATTCAAGCGCGTCCCCGCAGTGGTTGGGCCGCAAAACAAGGCCTGACCTTGTTGAACACTCCGGGAACCATCGATGCGGATTACCGCGGAGAAGTGAAAGTTATCGTCATTAACCTGGGTCAGGAAGACATCGTGATTCAGGATCAAGAACGTTGTGCCCAGTTTGTTATTGCACCGATTTACCAGGCAAAGTTTGAATTGGTAGAATCCCTCAGCGATACAGAGCGCGGCGCGGGCGGTTTTGGCTCTACAGGCAAAAAATAGTCTTAAAACAGCTGCTTTCGGCCAGGACCAGCCAGTTGAGCCTGTGCACAATTGTTGTTATATTTATTGAAGACAAGTTTTTATGAATAGGAGTTTCATGAAAAATTTTTCGATCGCTTTATTGGTCTTACCGCTATTTTTCGGATGTTCGACGGTAAGCCAAAAAGAATCACGCGCGACGGCCTCTGATGCATCAGCACCAGAAGTTCGTTGCGGAGTCAGATTCGGCACGGGCGGTGACGCCTCTTTGGTTAACAGCTTTAATGAAGTTTTGACTCTTGCAGTTCAGGGTGGCGACCAAACTTTACTGAACCAACTGGACCAGTTGATCACAAACGGTTCGCAGCTAGGCCAAAGATATTGTGTAAAAATTCAAATGGAGTCTTCTGCCCCAAAAGCCATTGTCGATGCAACCGAAGTTAAAGAAATTTGCGGTTACAGGTACGGAAGCAACCGAGAAGCCACTTTAGTTACAGGGATGCGAAACCCTGAACTACTTATTGATTTAACCACACAAAGCGGGAATAAAACATTGCTCAAGCAATTAGACGCGCTGATTGCGGGCGGTTCAAAAATCGGGTCGAAGTACTGTGTTGAAGGCCGTACGGATAGCCGCAATACGGTGATTGAAATCTTAGGTGCGCGGGAATTCTAAAGCCGGTCACTACTTGAAATTTAAATAAAATTATTTTTGATCCAAGTCAGAAAAATCAAAGCAAAAGGCCTGTCGGCCACAATGCTTGCACGCTTTCGTCCCGATCTTTGGTGTCGGTACAGAGCAATAATTCCGGATTCAGAAAGTAATGGATATGCGCGCTGTGCCGACACCCAACATCGGGCAAAAGGCGGATGCGGATGTTATGACAAAAAACGAATCTCAAAGAAAAACACTAAATAAAATTATTTTTGATCCAGGTTAAAAACACCAATGCGAAAAGTGATCCGGCAACGATGCTGGCGCGCTTTCTCTGCACGCCGAAGTTTTCACAAAGACCCACCATCCCTAACAGGGAAGTCATCGCGAAACCGATAACGGAAATAAAAGAAAAATATTCTGAAACAATCTGAAAAAAGTAAAACGGAATCGAAGAAAGCACGACGAGAGTAAAAAGTTTTCTGAAGCTTTCAGTCTTTTTTTCAAAGAACTGAAAGTAATAATATAAAAACATCGCCAATAACAGTGCCGTCGTTGTTGCCACAACCGGCATTAAAAACAAACCGGCAGCGATACGAAGAACATTTAGTTTTAAAAGCCCCGCAAGCACGCCTGAAATAACTGAAAGAACCAAATGAAGTAAAAACAGTGAAGACCAGTTCCAGTCGGGTAGCACCTTGATTTTTTCAACGGGGTGTTTAACGAAGTCGATGATGTATTCAACTAGATCTTTAACGTCGATTGTCTGGTCGCCTCTTGGCGGTGGGGTTACGTCTCTCATTTAAGGTTCATTTTCGGCAAGTTCAATACAGTGGTCAAGAAATCGCTCGTAAAGCACGACGTTTTTATCCGGAAAAACCGCTGTGAAAGAGTCTGTGGACGACCCGTTAAGTTTGCAAAAGATCTGATGAAGCCGGTAACTCAAGGACGGCGAAATATTTTTACGCTGAAAGTACTCTTTAAAATCTTCTGCGAACGTAAAGGTAGAATGAGGGTACTTCTTAAAAACTTCTGCAAATTCTTTTTGAGTATAATGGCTCAAGACAAAGTGAAACGCCTTCTCCTGGCGGTTTTCAAGGAATCGGGTTAAAGCCAATGGCCGCATGGTCCCTCTGAAAGGCAGTGCTGGATTCAGGACCACATACCCATGGCCCGCAATATAGTCCTGTAATGTTCCGCCCAGCTTTTCGTAAAAGAACAAACTGCGGGGACCGGTAATAAACACCAGGGGATTTCTGGTCATCAAACAGTTAGGCCTAAGGGCGAGGTTGTATATATCCATTCGCTCTAGCATAGAAAAACTTCGGGAATTTTGGCAAACTTAAGTTATGTTAAGTCAGAGAAAATCCTGCTATTGTGCCTTCTGTAAAATTGAACGAAAAGTCTATACGAATAAGCACCTTCGGTTAATTGATGTTATGGCCTTAATCGGCTTCGGGGTTGTGCTGACTTTTGTCGTTTTTAAATCTCTTGATCCAAGAGGTTTGGCGATGGTTGGAACCCTGTTGGTCATCGGTGAACTTTTCTCGCAAACGAAGTGGCGCACGGCTATGATTTGCCGTAACTGTGGGTTTGATCCGGTCGTTTATGTACGCAATCCGGAGCAAGCAGGGCTTAAAATTAAAGCATTTTTAGAAAAGCGGAGCGATTCTCCGGAACATCTCTTGATGCCACCTGTGGTTCTTCCAAAAAAACCTGCAAAAGGTAAAAATCTTTCTTTAAAAGTCTAGTTCTCTTCTACTATAATCTTCAGAGTGAAATCACTGGTTATAGTCTGCTTTTTTTTGTGCCTTTCCTGGGTTGCGCACGCCGTTCAAACGGCAAAAATCGTTGGTGATGCAGTCGAAATTTACGAAGCCGCAGACTTCGATTCTGAAGTCGTTGATGAAGTCTACAAAGGCGAATCTTATAAAATCTCCAGCAAACCTTACGGGCCTTTTTACCGCATTAAATTAAAATCCGGAAAAGTCGGTTACATTGTCGATTACGAACTGGATATCGAAGGCCGCGGCCCCTTGAGAGAAAAAGATTTAGACGAAATGGAGCTTAAAGAAGCCTTAGCCGTTAAAGCCCCTGCAGAACTTGATGCCAAAACAGAAGCGGAAGAACGCGAAGTGTTCGGCAGATCTTATCAAGGCCCCGTGCTCTTAATGTACAACTACCACGAAGACACCATGGGCGGAGAACAGATCGACGAATTGTTGGCCTTAGGTTACCGTTCAATCAAAACCCTTTCATGGAGCATTGCCGGCACGACTCAGGTTCCGAAGTATTACACAAAGGCCGCAGGTAATTCCGCAACGGGCTTTCAGTTATGGGCGGATGTTGGATTTTCAAATGAAGTGGCGCAGTTTCAAAGATCAGCTTTAAGGTTCGCAGGAAATGTCTTTGGGCATTTGTCTTTAATTGAACTTAAAACCCCTGTTGATACGTACAACATGCAAGACGTGACCGCCGGTGTAAATTTGGAAGTCGGGTATTTGCAGCACTTCGGAAATTTTTCTTTGGATATTTCAGCTAAATATTATTTTGATAAATCTAACTACGCTGCGTTAGGGCTGGCGTTTTTATTTTAGAAAGTTGTTTTAGGGCTAAAATGGCGAATATTGAAGTTTTGTCGTCAGAAATTGTAAATCAAATTGCCGCAGGCGAAGTGGTGGAACGGCCCGCGCATTTGGTAAAAGAGCTGATTGAAAACAGCCTTGATGCCGGCAGTGATCAAATCCTGATTGAAGTGTCAGAAGGCGGCCGTAACATCCGCGTGCAAGACAACGGCGGCGGAATACTTTCAAACGAATTAGATAAAGCCTTACAGCGCCACGCCACCAGTAAAATCAGAAAAACAAATGATCTATGGAATTTAAGCACCTTTGGCTTCAGAGGTGAAGCGCTGGCCTCTGCCGCTGCGGTTTCTAAGCTGACGCTCAAAAGTTTTGAACGTCATGAAAAAAAAGCCTCGCAAATTCATTCAAAGTTCGGTGTGATTTCTGAAATTAAACCCAGTTCTCAGTCAGTGGGTACAGAAATCAAAATTGAAGATTTATTTGATAATGTTCCTGCGCGTTTAAAATTTTTAAAGTCAGAGACGGGTGAGATCGGCCAGATCAAGTCTGTCGTAAAAGCTTTGGCACTGGCGAACCCAACTGTTGAATTTAAATTGATCTGTAACGGCGACTTACAATTATTTTACGGCAAAAAAACCGGTCACTTAGACCGCGCCAAAGATGTTTTAGAAAAACAAAATGTTTTTGAAACTAAAGGCACTTACGGAAGCTTTAAGTGTCATGCGGTGTTTTCTTCTCCGCATGAAGTGGCAAAAACTTCTAAGCAAATCTGGATTTTTGCGCAAAACCGCTGGATACAGGACCGGTCTATTCAAGCAGCCGTTATGGATGCCTTTAGAAGTTTACTGATGCACGGGGAGTTCCCGTTTGCAGTTATTTATGTTGAATGTGATCCATCAGAAATCGATGTGAATATTCATCCGACTAAATCGCAGGTGAAATTTCAAAACGCATCCGGTGCATTTAAGGTTGTGCAAAACACTTTGCGCTACGCCCTTGAAAAAGCACCATGGCTAGGGGGCAGAGGCGCAGCTTCAGTTTCAAACACGGCCTTAGGCAATTTGCCCGCGTTCGAAGATCATGCTCATCAAAACGAAACAGTTTTGTATTCGTCTGCTCCTGTAGAAAACCTTCGCTTTAACGATCACAGTTTTAATCAAACCCAATTTAAAAGTAAGTCTTACAACCCCAGCATCAGTGATTTGGCAGAGCTTCGCATTGATAACCCAACCCAGGCAAGCGGGTACTGGTCTTCGCTGCAAATCATCGGGCAGGCGCACTTAACCTATATCGTCTGCCAAAAAGAAGACCGGTTGGTTTTTGTCGACCAGCATGCGGCGCATGAACGCGTGGTTTATGAATCGCTGATGCAATCGTGGCGCGAAAAAAACTTCGAAATTCAAAATTATTTATTCCCGTTAGCAATTGATCTCAATGAAGAAAAAGTTGAAGCCCTGATTCAAAGCCAGCAAATCATCAGTGATCTGGGTTTTGAAATTGAACAACTGGGCCCTTCCGCTATTGGTATTAAATCTGCACCGGCCATCATTAAAGATTCAGGCTTGCCTCTGGTTTTTGACAACATGGCATCAGAAATTCTACAAAACGGCGGAAGCTTCGCGATTGAAAAAAAGGTGTCAGATCTTTTTGCAACCATGGCTTGTCATTCGGTGGTGCGCGCAGGGCAAAGCCTCAGCATAGCTGAAATGCATGAGCTTTTAAAATCAATGGATCAATTTACGCTTTCAAGTTTTTGCCCGCATGGGCGCCCTGTTTCAGTAGAAAAATCTTTTGTTGAACTAGAGAAACTTTTTGGCCGCATCAACTGATAAGAAATGTATTTATGTTGTAGGCCCCACAGCCTCCGGTAAAAGCGCCTGGGCGCTAGAACAGGCCGAAAAGTACGGCGGATCAGTCGTGAACATTGATAGTATTCAGTTTTACAAGGGCTTAGAAGTGGGATCTGCCGCCCCAACTGCTGAAGACAAAAAGCGGGTGCCGCATTATTTGTACTCTTACGTTGAAGCCCCGAATGAAATGACCGCAGGAAAGTACATCACTGATTTTTACAAACTATTAGAATCTGAAATTAAATTTCCGTTATTTATTACGGGCGGTACCGGTTTTTACATTCAGGCCTTAGAAAAAGGAATGTTTGACGTTGAACCGGTTCCTGAAGAATTCCGCCAGAAAATCGAAG
>JANWIU010000131.1 GCA_025449725.1 Pseudobdellovibrio sp. | reverse complement strand
TTAGATCCGGAGCAAAATGCTAATTTTGCCGATCACTATCTTGAGTTAGAATATGATCTATCTAAAGTGATGTTCGTAGCGACCGCGAATAACCTGGGAACAGTTCCTCGTCCGTTATTGGATCGTATGGAAGTGATCTACCTTGATGGTTATATCGAGCAAGAAAAGTTCCACATTGCTAAGAACTATTTGATTCCAAAGCAAATGGAAGCTCATGGTTTGAAAGATTACAAAGTGGTTATGCAAGATAAAACGGTACGCGATGTAATCCGTTACTACACTCGCGAAGCCGGTGTTCGTAACTTAGAAAGACAGTTCGCAAATGTTTTCCGTAAGGTTGCAAAAGACTTAGTGATGTCTCAAACAATTGAAGACTTCAAAAAAGAGGGCACAACAGATAAAGCAACGACAGCTAAAACCGGTAAATCAACTAAAGGTAAGAAAGCAGCTTCGAAAAAAGCTTCTTTTGAAGGTTACGTTGTTACACCTGAAAAGCTGGTTGAGTTACTTGGCGGTCACAAATACAAATACGGTGAGATCGAAAAATCTAACGAAATCGGTCTTACAAACGGTATGGCTTGGACAGAAGTGGGCGGAGACTTACTTGCGGTTGAGGTTAGCTGTGTACCGGGTAAAGGGAAATTTACTGTTACAGGGCAATTGGGCGATGTAATGAAAGAATCTTGTGTGGCAGCAATGTCTTACGCAAGATCTCGTGGACCTTTATTTCAGTTAGATAAAGAATTCTATGAGAACCTGGATGTTCATATCCATTTCCCTGACGGTGCGACTCCTAAAGACGGTCCTTCTGCAGGTATCGCTTTAACAACTTCGATTGTTTCTGCGATGTTGAAAATCCCGGTAAAACGCACAGTTGCGATGACCGGTGAAGTTTCATTACGTGGAAAAGTTTTACCAATCGGTGGTTTGAAAGAAAAAGTTCTGGCAGCTCACCGCGGTGGAATCAAAACGATCATCTGCCCTAAAGAAAACGAAAAAGACTTAAAAGATATTCCAAAAGAAGTCTTAAAAGAATTAAAAGTTATCTTGGTAGACCATGTTGATCAGGTTTTGATAAATGCTTTGGATATCAAAAATCCAAAAGAATTATTCAAAGCACAAGTGGGACGCGAGCAAGGAATTAAAGCTCAGTACACAGGTCAACAGATCCATACAACTCACTAGTTTTTTAAAGTTAGTGTTGAAACAGAAAACCCGGTGAAAGCCGGGTTTTTTTTTACTTATAGCCGGATATCTAAAGAAGCTGCCAGTCAGTTGATTTACAAGTAACACCGAATAGAAGCTGCCACTGTTTTTCGGCAGGCAACTTTATATAAGAATCTTGTGAACTTATTTCTTCATAAACCGCGGAATCATTTGCGGTCGTCTGGGCTGTTGAGTTAAATAATTTTATCACATTAAAGTAATCAGCCGCTTTGGGTCTGACATTGATCTTTCCGACTTTTTTCACAGCATTGTTCAGAGTCACTTTATCTTCGCCCAGAACATCGCAAGTTCTGAACAAATATCCAAGACGTACAACACTTTCATTAGGAATTTGTGATAGTCGGGATCCTGATTTCTTCCCGGGGCAAGCCGTCTCGACATCGACTAATTCAACATTCTTTTTTCGCACTTGCTCGTATTCATCACACGGGCCACCGAAATTCTGCCCATTAGACATAATGTATTGCCGAACATAAGGGGTAGCCTCAGCACCGTATACAAAGGTGAGTACAGATTTAATAAAGTAGCGGTCGCCCAATCTTGGCTTAATGACAGTTGCTGAGGTCTTTTTAGGCTCATCGCCATGGTTCGCCATTATCGCCGGTGCTTGAGCTGCAAAAACAAAGATAAGAAAAGTCCAAATCAATTTCACAGTCTAAGTCCTAGAAATGTTACGGGGTTGTTCGATCACCCCTTTTACTTCACCGTTTTTGACTTCGATCAGCGGTACAGCCCTGGCCACGATGCGCTCTACATTAACTAAGGCAGAAACGGTTGAAAGTACATTTTTGTGATCCAAATTTTGCCCGCCAAGACTTTCCATCGGCGCAGCTTCCCCTCGTGTACCCCGCCGTTTTTCGATTTTTGAATCTGCGTAAATATTTCCGACCAGCATTGGTTTTTGAACCATCCCTGTAAGAAAAGAGCTCGTGCCTCCTCTAGGACTGTGCGAACTTCCCTTCTTAGGGATATTGATAGGCTCTCGGCCGAACTCACTGGCGATTTGAATTACGGTCTCATTGAACATATTTGTATTATCAAATTTAACTTCTTTCAAACGGTCCACGAGTTCCAATAGAGCGGCTGAAAACCCAAGATAAAAATAATTAGTAAATAAATACTCATAATGAAACCCGATCAGATGAGTATCAAACGGGACTTTTATTTTCGCTGACTTAAAAAGTGAAGCGTCACGAGTTATTGTTGAATGCCCGGAGACGCTATCATACTCAACTTTGAAGTCAGAAGGCTTAACTGCGGGAAAGTTAAAGTAGTGATCACTATAAGACCAGGCTTCTTCAGGTGAAATGGTAACAGATGCACTTAAACCTTCATTTAGGCAAAACTCAGCAATGGCAAATTGCTGTGCCATTTTTTTCATGACAATTGAATTTTGCATTTCACTGAATTTTTGTTCACATACTTTTCCGCTAAGTGTGTAACACAGTAAATATTCTTTAAGTTCGCTTTGCTTGATTTCACCCTTAAGCTTCAATGGAAGTTCCGGAAAATCATATTTATTGTCTGAAATGCCGCGAATTGATTTTAAACTATGAGTTCGCGTTAACAGATCCTCATATTTTTTGACCAGGTTTTCGTAAACATCGTTAAGTCGTTTTATCTTTTTTTGAACGAGCTTTCGCGCTTTATGTTTTTCGTTTGCCAAAATTTGACTGGCCGAATGATTTGAACGCGAAATCCGGTCAATAGCATCCATCGCAGCATTTTCTGCTTCTGAAATATCGCTCAGCGAAGCCGGTTTTTCATAGTAAGGATTAAGTAAATAATCGAGATAGTTGTCACAGTCGTAAGGAATCTCAACGGGCTTTTTAACAATTCGGCCTTTAAAAGCCGAAGTGGCAGAGCAAGATCCCATTGAGACGGCAGGCATTAATAAAGCAGAAGAATCGGCTACCAACCCCGTTGTCGAAAGATCGCCTTGTGTATTTGTGACTTGCCTCAAAGTGTTGACGAAGTGCCCGTCGATTTTCATGTCACAACCGCGAATGATTAGCATATTTTGCAACAGCTCTGCCATCGGTCTTGTGCCGCCGCCGGCTTTTGCCACCTCATTCAGCCAAATTGTCGGGAAGTTATAGCCGTGAATTTTTGTAGTCTTATAGGCGGTTTGAATTTCTAAGGGATTGTTCGGATCCGGTTTCAAAAATTCGGTACAGATCAGCGGATGAGGTACAAATTCATCATTATCGGACGGTTTCAACAGTTGATCAAAATACCATCGGGCCGGAGCACCTGAAAGATTGATGTGAAGAAATCTTTTAACCGGCTCTTGCGATAATTTATTTTGCTAGTGTCGCGAAGTCGCATCGGCAACAACATTGTTCACCAATGTTTCTGCAATACTTCTTAAAGGCGAAAACGCCAACAAAGAATAAATTCCCGCAAGACCCTTAATACTTTGGCGGCGGCCAATTTTACTCATCTTTAACTCCGAAATTTGGCGACGAATAAAAATCAGAGCTCAAAATATCTTTAATCAAAGTACGCACATCCTGATGCTGTTTTAATTTCAAGCCTTCAGCAACTACAAAATTATAGTAATCAGCAACGGCAGAAGATGGCTCTACCTTCGAATTTAAATCAACATCAACACCCGTAAAGAAACTGAAGTAATGCTTAGCTGCACAAATGTAATAGTCATCCGTTTCCGATAGGGACCCTGCTAGTTCTTTGATACTGCCCGCCGGTTTTTCAATAAGATTTCCATTAAAGGCGCGCATTTTTAAGTAGCCTGGTTTTACATTATCAGCGGGCCTTACAGGGCCTTCTTTACGGCGAAGGTCACCAACCAACAATGACTTGTTAGGTATAGGCATTTTAGGACCATCCGCCGAATAAACAGGAAGAATCATTTTATCTTTTAGGGCTTGTGCCAGCGGATCAATTGTAGAATGGCAGGTTAAACACTTAACATTTTTTTGAAATTCCAGTTGCGAATCATTTTTGATATCCTGAACCACATCTTCTTCAGTTAACACCGGCAGGCTTCTGCACAGGAGATCATTCACAATCGCTTTCGACCAGCTTCTATGGGCATAGAAATGACCATCCGGAATATCTTCGCGGTCCAATCCGGAGTTTAAAAGGAGGTAACTGGAACTTCCTAATACGCCACCGCCCATGGCCTGACCAGGAACAATATTCATTTTTATGCCCTCGTATTGTTCCACAAATTTTTTTGTTCGTTTACTTTCGCGAAACCCCAGGAGCTTGCCCGTTTGAACCAAGTCAGGCTTGAATTCGACTTCAAGCTGGCCCCCCGTAACCCAGACATCTTTGTCATCTACCTTTAGGTATTCACCATTCTCGAAGTGATCTAAAAAATAAATCGGTTTCTTAGTGCTGCGAACAGATTCATAAGCTTTTTCACTTGTCAGTGTTTCGCGAAACTGAATTCCCGGTTTAAAAAAAGCAAGAGTGTAAGGAATCGACATTTCTGTGGAGTCATAAACATTTGCAGTAAAAAATTCGTCACTTTGCCTTGCAAAAAAGTAGGCTTGAAACCAACTGACATGAAAAGTGTTAAACGTCTTAATAATCGCATCGGTTTCAATTCGCGTGTGCCCTGTTCCTGAAATTTGCAATTGATTGTTTAGCTGCGCTTTATGAATCAGATTCATGCAAAGCTCTACCGCGGTCGCTTTTTTATTTTTTATAAGCGTAAGCCGGCTGTCGTTTGCCGGTAGATACAAGCGGGTCATCTGAGAATAACACCGTCTAAATATTTGCTGTTCTGACAAACTGCTTTGCAGATTAGTAGACTCTTTTGCGTGAGTTCCAAAAGTCATAAAAATGACAAACCAAAAAAGCCGCAACTTTTTCATTAAAGAACCTGCCAGTCGGTTGACTTACAGGTAAGGCCGAATAGCAATTGCCACTGTTTTTCTGAAGGCAGTTTTTTGTAAGAATCCTGACTGCTAATTTTTTCAAAAACTTCAGAGTCTTTATTTGTGATGTCAGCGGTTACGTCAAAAAGCCTCACAATATTAAAATAATTTTCAGCAGTAGGATTTTTGGAAAGCTGGCCCGCCTTTTTAACCGCAAAATTTAATATTGATTTATCACGCACTAACGCATCACAAGTGCGAAACAAATAACCTAGTCGAATAACGCTTTCATCAGGAATCTGTGAAAGGCGAGAGCCCGATTTCTCTCCGGGGCAAGCCGTCTCTATGTCGGCTAAGTCAAAAACTTTTAAGCCTGTCCTCACCTGTTCATATTCGTCACAGGGCCCGCCGAACACTTGACCATTCGCCATAATGTTTTCACGAATGTACGGAATTGAACGCGGGCCAAAAACATTTGTCAGGACAGATTTTAAATAATAGCGGTCGCCTAATCTTGGTACTATTACCAGGTTTGTAGATTTTTTCGGATCTTCAACCGGATGATTCATCATCGCTGACGCCTGATAGGAAGTTAAAACACAAGCTAAAAAAATAAAGCAGCTGATGTTCAACTTATATCCCTTTGAACATTTTTAGGAGATTCAATAACTCCGACAACTTCACCGTTTTTGACTTCTACCAGTGGTGCGGACCGGGCTACAATTCGATCTACTCCGACTAACGCAGTTACTGTCGATAATACATTTCGGTGGTCCATATTTTTAGAATCAAGACTTTCCATCGGAGCAGCCTCACCGCGAGTTCCTCTTCGGACCGGTGACTTTGAGTCAGTAGAGATATTTCCCACCAGCATCGGTTTTTTAACCATGCCACTGATAAACGAGCTGGAACCGCCGCAAGGACTGTGAGAGGTCCCTTTCTTGGGGTCTCTAATAGGTTCACGCCCGAATTCGCTGGCGATCTGTATTACGGTTTCATCGAATAAATTTTTATTTTCGTATTTAACTTCTTTAAGCCTATCTGTCAGTTCCAATAGTGCAGCAGAAAAACCAAGGTAAAAGTAATTACTGAATAAAAATTCATATTGAAACCCGATCAAATGAGTATCGAACGGAACATCGACCGTAACCGTTTTAAACTTTACAGGATCCCGCGAAATTATCGATTGACCTGAAACTTTATCATATTCAACTTTGTATTCGCTTTGCTTACAAGAAGGATAGCTAAAAAGGTTATCGCTATACGACCATGCTGCAAAAGGTGAAATCGTGACGGACGAACTTAGGTTTTCAGTCAGACAAAATTCTGCAATTGCGAACTGCTGAGCCATCTTCTTCATCACAATTGCATTTTGCATTTCACTGAATTTAGATTCACATACTTTTCCCCGCAGAGTGTAGTACCTAAGAAAATCTTCAAGATCTGTTCCTTTAACTTCTCCTTTTACGTTTAGTGGCAATTCCGGAAAGTCATATTTGAAATCAGAAATTCCGCGAATTGATTTAACACCGTGAGTGCGAGTAAGAAGGTCGTCATACTTTTTGACCAACCCTTCGTAGACGTCATTTAAATTTCTAATTTTCTTTTGAATCAGTTTTCTTGTTCTTTGCCGTTCGTTGGCTAAGATTCCACTTGCAGGGTGATTTGAAACGGCAACCTGCGCGATTGCGTCCATTGCCGCTTCTTCTGCGGCGACAAGGTCATTACCAGAGGCCGGCTGTTCATAAAAAGGACTCAAGATGTAATCCAGGTAATTTTCGCAGTCGTAAGGGATTTCTACCGGCTTTTTAATGAGCCGCCCGCGAAACGCCTGAGTCGCTGAACACAACCCCATAGAGATTGCAGGCATAAGAAGACCCGATCTATCAGCCACAAGCCCCGTTGTCGACAAATCGCCCTGATTATTGGTTACCTGCTTCAAAGTATTTACAAAATGTCCATCGAGCTTCATATCGCAACCGCGGATCATTAAAAGATTTTGAAGCAATTCCGCCATCGGTCGCGAGCCGCCGCCGGCCCTGGGCACGTTGTTAAGCCAAAGAGTGGGAAAATTATAGCCATGCAATTTAGTCGTTTTATAGGCCGTTTGAATTAACAACGGATTATTCGGATCAGGCTCTGTAAATTCGGTACAGATCAGCGGATGCGGCACAAAATGATCAGAATCAAACGGTTTCAATAATTGATCGAAATACCATCGCGTCGGCGCACCAGAAAGATTAATGTGAAGAAATCTTTTTGCCGGCTCTTGCGATAATTTGTTTTGCAGATGTTTAGAAGTGGCCTCAGCGACTAAGTTATTTACCAACGTATCAGCGAGGCTTTGCAAAGGTGAAAATGCCACCAGCGAATATAATCCTGCGAGGCCTTTTAAACTTTGTCGTCGTCCGATTTTACTCATTTTTAGCTCCGTAATGCGGTGACGAATAGAAATCTGAACTTAAAATATTTTTGATTAAGGTGCGCACGTTTTGATGCTGTTTTAGTTTTAAGCCTTCAGCAACAACAAAATTGTAGAACTCATTCGACGCAGAAGTTTTTTCCGACCGAACATTCAAATCAACATCAACTCCCGTAAAAAAATTAAAGTAGCGTTTAGCTGCGCAAATATAATAATCGTCCATGTCTGCAAGTGATGTTGCCAACTCTCGGATATTCGACGCCGGCTTTTCTATTAACCTGCCATCGTAAGTCCGCATTTTAAGATACCCGTCTTTGGCGTAATCGTCAGAGAGCTTATCTGAAGGCTGTCGTAAAACATTGCCGACAAGCAATGATTTGTTTGGAGTCTTAGGGCGATCCATCGGGTATACCGCTAAAACGATCTTATCTTTTACAGCGAGCGCCATCGGATCGATCGTTGAATGACAAGTCATGCACTTTGCATTTTGTTGGTAGTCATAACGCGAATCTTTTTTGACTTCATTAACAACATCCTCTTCGGTAAGAACCGGAAGCTGCCTGCACAACAAGTCATTCAAAATTGATTTTGACCACCCACGATGTGTTAACATCGCACCATCAGGAACAACCTCCCGATCCAATCCGGAAGTTAGAATCAGGTAGCTGGCGCTGCCCAGTATTCCCCCGGTGTCTAAAGCTTTTCCCGGAAATAATTCAAGCTTCGAGCCTTCCAGCTCTTCATGAACTTTTTTCGTTCTTTTATTTTCTTGAAAGCCCAACAGTTTTCCGGTTTGTACGTACTCAGGTTTGAATTCTGTTTCCAGTGCACCACCCGTCAACCAAATGTCTTTATCCAACACAGGAAAAAATTCACCTTTTTCAAAATGATCTAAAAAAAAGGAAGGCTTCTTTTTTGTTCGAACGGACTCATAGGGAACATCGCTAACCAAGGTTTCGCGATACGGAGTTTTTGGTTTAAAAAGCGCCAGCGTAAATGGTATCGACATCTCAGTTGAGTCATAAACATTTGAGGTAAAAAATTCGTCGCCTGCTCTCATGAAACTATAGGCTTTAAACCAAGTGACATGAAAGGTGTTGAAAGTTTTGATAACCGCTTCGTTTTCGGTTCGAACTTTCCCGGCCCCGGTTATTCTAAGTTGTTTATCTAACTGTGCTGTCGTAATTAGATTTTCACAAAGTTCAACGGCTGTGGCCTTTTTTTCTTTCAACAGCTTAAGCCGGTCATCATCGCTGGCTAAATAAAGCCGGGTCATTTGCGAATAACACCGCTTAAATTTTTGTGCTTCAGAAAGTTTGGCTTGGGATTGGGTGGAAAGGTCGGCAACCGCTATAAAAGACGCAAAAAATACCAGGCAGAAAAGCGGTAACTTTTTCATACTTATATCTTACAAAATGTGCCCTAAATATGTACTGGACGAATGACTAAAAACCCAAATACGGGTAATTCATCAAATTTTACTCCATTTTAACACAGGTTGCTTAAAAATGAGCGCTTGCTGACTCATTTCTTAAATTTCAGTGACCTGTAAATTTGCCAGTCATTTCGTGTATTAAAGTTAACTTCAATGATGAAAATGACAAAAATCAGCTTTTAGTTTGACGGTGGATTTCACATTCTGTAAAAAAATGCATCTTTAGAGGTACCCATGCTTAACCCATCGGATCGACTGCTCGAAATTGGAGTGCTGTATTGCGATCGCGGCGACTACCAGTTAGCTCTTCCAAATTTGGAAGAAGCGGCACAAAGTTTTCTAGAAGCCCGTAATTTCAATTCATACCTGAAAACTCTCAAATACATTTTGCGTATTCACGCAGAACGCGCTGACCAGGAAAAGATCACTCAGATCAAAGAACACTTACACGATTTAATTATTCGTGAAGGTATCGAGCTTTCATCAAAAATTTACTGTGCTTTAGGTTCATGCTCTGTTTTGAAAAATCAGCCCGACAATGCGGCTGAATATTACAAAAAAGCATTAGAATTAGGATTAAAAGACAACCACCAGGAAGACATGTGTAATGCAATCTTAGGTTTGTCGATTTGCTACCGCATTCAGGGCCGCTTCGAAGAAGCGCTAAAAGAAGTATATAATCTGAACATCTTCTTACAGGTGTTAAATTCGACTGAACTGCGAATTGCCTCTGCCAATGCTAACGCCCGTATCCTTATGGATATGAGAAAATATGAACAGGCACTAGATGTTTTATGGATGGCCTATGAAGAAATCAAAAACACGAAGCAGCTTTATACAGCGCTGGGTATTTTGATTAATATCGGAACGTGCTTATTTGAATTAGGTCAAAAAGATGCGGCGAAAATTTATTTTACATTGGCATACAAGTCTTTAGATGCAGAGAACAACAAAGCTTACACAACTTATGTTGAACGTTATCTGAAACTTTTGAATTCCAGCGTGGACTCTGAAGTTGATATGGTATTTGACCTTGATAATCATGCAATTGTTGAAAAATCACTGGGTAAAATCGATTTCAAAAATCAGTTTATTCTTTTGGATCTTCTTAAACTGTTCATCAGCAACCAAGGCCAAATTTATTCTAAAGAGTATTTGGTCGAGCACGTTTGGAAACAGAACTATGATCCGGAAGTTCATGACAATAAAATTTATGTTACCATCAAACGCTTAAGAAAAATGATCGAGCCTGATTACGACAAGCCGAAATACATTTTCAGAGCGAAAAACGGTTACTATTTAAGTAAGAATGCAAAAGTAGGATTAAACGAAACGCGAGCTGAGGGGGCTTCAAAGTGAAATTAATCAGTCTTTTATTAGTGTTATTAGTGGTGTCTTTTCAGGCTAACGCCTCAAGAGCTGCGTCTCAACTCTTCTGCAGCGATGAGGATAGCGTAATCCAGGGCGGAGTCGATATTCTACCTTGGTCAGTTGCTAAGCCATTCCCGTGGGACAACATCAATGGATTTTGGAAGCTTGGTGATGATGCCGGCACTTATGTACGTGCAAAAGTACAGAGTTCTACAACTTCACGTAAGATTTTAACATTGCAAATCTACGGTGACGGAATCTGCTCACGCCCATATGCGCGAGGTACAGGTTATATCGATGCGACAGAAAAAAATGTAGTGAGAGCAATTCTTTTAGATAGCCAGTACCGCTATCAAATGAAACTTGGACTCTTCGATTCAAGAGATCTTTCTGTCAGCACCAATAAGTGCGGCGACAGAATCATGGCAGTATCGATGCAAGTTGTAGGACGCGCCTTAATCGGCGGTGGATCTGCAAAACCAATCGATCCAAGCATCATGGAAACGCATAACATGATTTTGAAAAAAGTGAATTCAGACGCTTCTTTCAAATGTGAACGGTAGTTCTCAAGCTAGAAGTAGGTTTTGCTTAAAAAAGAGACAGCTTTTGCAAAAGGCGAAAGCTTAGGGCTGGATTTTAAGAAAAACACTTGTGTCTTATAGCTGAGAAGATTATAAAAAATGACTCTCAATAGGGACTTAGCTCAGTTGGTAGAGCGCCACCCTTACAAGGTGGATGTCATCGGTTCGAACCCGGTAGTCCCTACCATTTTTAAATACAATTCGGAATTCAGAATACAGTTAACCGTACCCGGAATACAGTACAGGATACAGAATTCAGAAGATTCATAATGAAGCTATACCGCAAAACCAAAAAAGTTATCATTCGTCCGCTTGAACTTTCTGATTACGAAGCATGGAAGAGCGCTCAGCTTGCGATGATGAGTCCGCAAAATACCTGGGATCTTGGAACTAAAGACCTCACCGAATTAACCAAAACCAAATATAAAAAAATGCTGGCAGGTCGTGCGAAGTTTCGTAAAAAAGATTACTTCTACGATTTTGGTATTTTTAATTTAAAGCGTGAACTGGTCGGTACCGTTTCAATAATGGAAGTGACTCGCGGAATTTCCCAGACTGCTTATCTTGGCTACCGCATTTTTAATAATTACTGGGGCCGCGGTTATGGTAAAGACGCTGCAAAAGCCATGATCGATGTGGGATTTAAGGAAATTAAACTTCATCGTATCGAAGCCGGAGTAGAGCCGCATAACAAGAGATCCATTCGCCTGGCTAAATCGCTGGGAATGCGAAAAGAAGGATTAAAAAAACGCGCGCTGTACCTAAGAGGAAAATGGGTGGATCTTTTAATGTTTACTCTCACCACAGAAGATGTGGGAATAAAATATAATCCTAAAACACCACTGTTGAAACCGCGTTAAAATTTTTAAAGATATTTTAAGACTCGGGATTAATGACCAGGGCGGCTTTTTGCAAATCAGTAACACTTCCGTCGATTTTTACAAAAGGTTTTAGCTGGCCCCAATAAGCTTTTGGAATCGAAACGTAAAGTGAAGTTGACATCAAACGGGCATGCCCTTCTGCTACCCGGCTTCCCATGTGATAGCAAACACTTGTATCGACAACAAATGCAGCGAACTTCTTACCTTTGATTTGCACCGATTTGCTTAACGGATAATAAGAGTTTACTAACTCATCAGAGAGATGCTTAGGAATAAATGAGTTAGGAATAACTCTGTTTGCTTCTTTTGGAAGTAATGTAAAAGGGCCGTCAGCTACGTCTTCAACATCCGTCAAATAAAAGAAAAGCTTTAACATGCGGTCGTTATCATGATCATGATGCCATAGCTGGGAAGCCTTGTAGGGCTGCACACTGGGAAGAGAATAGGTCAGGAGAATATATTCAAGATACGGTGCGGATTTTAAATACGCTCCGATTGTCTGAAGAACTGAAGGTTTGATGCTCAACTGCACCAGCGGGTGCTGTGTTGTCATGCCTTGAGTAAAATCCGTGTCTGATAGGCGAATCCAAAAATCCTTATGAGTACTCAATTGTTGTTCTTTGGCCTGACTTACCTGACTTGTTTTATCAGCAATATAGCTTTCAAGCGGCTTAAGATCTTCCGGGCTAAATAAAGCATCAACGCGAGAAAAACCTTTTTCGTTTAACTCGTTCACAATTTTTTTTTGCGTTTCAGTAAGCGCTGTCGAATTTAACAGTTCTCTACGAAACTTTTTTAACCGCGGCTTTGCAAGCCCGTGAAGGAACGCAAATAGACCTATCAAAGGGCTTTTGAAGATAATCTGCCAAATCCGGTACGTATTTCCGTCGATGAATATAGATTTTAACGCCTTGGCGGCTCTAGACATGGAATTTTTGTATCAAATAGCCGAACGCTTAGCAAGAAAGCTGAGACCTATTTAGCGATTTCCAGCATAACGTCACAAATCTTCTCTGCTTCGCTGAATTCAAGCTCCGGATAACAAGGAGGGCAAATGTGCGTCGCACTGAAGGCCTCAGTGTTTTTAAATTCTTTTGCTTGATACGAGTTTTTAAAAACATCCTGGTTGTGCACAGGAATATTATAAACACCCCCCGTTAACGCGATTCCTTTGCTGTTAAAAAATTCTTCAACCTTAACACGGGGAACCGGTGCCTTGATTATCTTTTTATAGTGCGGGCAAACAGCACCCGGCGCAGGCGACCACGTCTTCCATGCGCTGCCTTTTAGTTTTTCATCGTAAATGGCCGCAATCTGCCGGCGTTTTTTAATTCTTGTTTCAACTCTTTGAAGTTCTAACAAACCCATGAGGCCCTGAAACTCTGTCATCTTAAAATTACTTCCATCGCGCACATGCATAATCGAATTAGATTCTGACTTTCCGAACTGGCGAATCGATTGCAATTCCTTATGCAAGGTTTCGCTTTCTGTGACGATCATTCCCCCTTCACCGGTTGTCATCACTTTTGTCATATGAAAACTGAAAGCGCCGGCGGCCCCGATGTTCCCGGCTTTTACTCCCTTATAGGAGGCGCCGTGTGCGTGAGCACAGTCTTCAACCAAGGGAACACCGTTATCCTGACATATTTTTTTTAATTTCATAACTGCAGGAGAAATCAAACCACCGATGTGAACAACTAAAACAGCGCCGGTATTAGGACCAATTTTTTCTGCAACCTGAACCGGGTCAATAGCAAGGTAATCCAGTTCGATATCACACAATACAGGTGTTCCACCGGCGTTCAAAACCGCCGTTGCACAGGCAATAAATGTATTTGATGGAATTAGGACTTCTTTTCCATGAACATTTAAAGCGCGTAATGCCGCTTCGATAGCTGCGGTCCCATTGCTGACCGCAACCGAATAGCGTGAGGAATTCCAGTGACCGAAATCTTTTTCAAAAGACTGTACGAAAGTGTGATTTGTTAAATAGGCCTCATCCAAAATCTTTTCCAGTCCGTTTTTTAAAAACGCACGGTCTGAATCACTGTAATGTAACTTGAAAATAGGGATCAATAAGCTCATGATGTCATCATGCGCTTATTATGCGACAAGATCAAAAACAGATTAAGCAATTGCACAGCATTACAGTTGCTGAGCTGGTGTTTGGGCTTCGTATGTTTCGCCCTTATGTTTGCATTCCGCTATACAGACGCATGGCAATGGGATGACATAACCTATCTCAGATATATTCTTAAAGGCCAGCCTACGGACCTTTTGCTTGGTCGGCCGGGATTCATGTTTCCTTATATTTGGCTGTGGATGTTTTTACACAATCTTTTTGAAGTTCAATTTCTGGTCATTGAGAATTTAATCCGTATTCTGAATATTGTCTTTTTGACTTTAGCTTATGTGTTGCTGTTCAGACTTTTGGTTGCCGTTAAAGTTTCTCTGCGTATTGCCGCCTTAACAGTTCTTTTCATTCTTTCAGAATTAAGTTTTTCAATAATTAGCTCTCGTATGTCTGATTCGGCGCTGATGTATATGTTAGTGCTGGCCTCTTATCTTCTTTTTGTATTGGCCCATGAACGCCAGAATTCGCGTTACTTAATCGGCGCGTCACTATTGTTCGCCTATGCTTTTTTAGTAAGGGAACCTGCACTGGTCTACTTTCCATTTTATATTGTTTGCTTAGTAGATTTTTATCGCCAAAAAAAGCTATTCCCGCTGAAAAAATACCTGAAAAGTGGATTTTTGTTTTTAACGATTTGCGTTTCAGTACCCCTCATTTTGTTAGCCGTTTACGGAAAACTATACATGTATAATTTTAAAATTAGTGCACCCGCTTATTATTTTTCAATCTCGGATCTTTTACAAAAATTTCAGCTTCTTTGGAAAAGCCAAATAAATTTAACCACCTTCCCTTTAGCAATACTGGGGTTAGTGCTATCAATTAAAAGTAATGGCGTACGCAGGTTATCCGGATTTGTAATTTCCGGAATTGCCTCCATTCCTTTTTTCTTACCTTTTGCCGAGCTGGAACTGGTTGTAGAGCCGCGGCTTTACATGGGACTATTTTTTGTAGTGGCTTTCGGTTTAGCCAATCTAATTGACTTCGTAGTAAAAGAAATATCTTCTCTCGTTTTTAAAACAGTATTAATAGCAACGTTTAGTAGTGCTTTTATGTACATTAGCTACCTGAGATTTGTGCCAGAGTACCTTTCTGATTTACAACAGCTTTCAGAACAGAAGAAATATTATGAAAGCATTAAGCCTCTCCTCGTTCCGAACGCCACCATAATTGTGGGGCTCGAAACCATTTACTTAGATTACCGCAGCACTATTGATGGCGTTCCGATTTACTTTATTTCTCCGGGCTGGTCCTGGCCGACCGGAAAGCTTATCGCTCGCGTTAACAAAGCATTATCCAATGGATATATCGTTATCTACGACCCAAAAAGCCGAAAGACGTTCAGGCTTAAACGCGAAAAAGACTTAAATGAAATGGAAGCTGCGTTTAAGCTGACCGCGACAAAAAACGGATTTGTTCTGGTATCTTCGAAGGACTAGTCCTACTTGAAAATGGCAGTCACTCAGCTCATGATGAGCTCATGCGCTTTTTATGCAGCAAGATCAAAACCAGATTAAGCAAGTGCACAGCATTACAGTTACTCAGCTGGATTCTTGGAATCATAAGTTTCACCTTTATGTTTGCGATTCGCTATACAGGCCCTTGGCACTATGATGACATTGCCTACCTTAGATATTTGTTCGATGGATTGCCAATTAACCTTTTACTCGGAAGACCGGGATTCATGTTTCCACTCATCTGGCTGTGGCACATATTACGGGATGTATTTGGCGCGCAATTCTATTTCATGGAAGCAACAATTCGAATGGCCAATATATCTTTTCTGGCTTTTTCATATGTCCTTCTCTTCCGCATTTTAGTGGCCGTCCAGGTTCCTTTGCGTACAGCATTTTTGACGGTGTTATTCATCCTCTCTGAATTCAGTTTTTCGGTTGTGAGTTCACGTGTAACCGATACACCAATGATGTTTGTTTTTGTCTTTTCCTCCTACTTATTTTTTATGGCGGCACATGAGCAGCAAAAGCCGCGCTACTTAACAATTTCTGCATTATTATTTGCTTATTCAATTTTAGTTCGTGAGCCGGCAGTATTCTACTTTCCGTTTTTTTTGGTAATGATGGTTTCTTACTACCGTAAGAATAAGCTGTTTACTCTGAAGAAATATATAAAAGACGGACTTCTTTTCCTTGCTCCTTTAATTACGGCTCCGGCTCTTTTGTTGCTTTTTTTTACCGATATCTACATTGCAAATTTTAAAATTAGTTCGCCGACTTACTATTTTACAACTGTTGGCCTTATTCATAAGTTTCAAATCATCTGGGAAACCCAATTCAATCATATTACATTGCCAATTGCATTGCTTGGCCTTGCCATCTTCTTAAAGACTCAGGGTTGGCGGAGATTTTTGGCCTTTGGTGTAGCTGCTCCGTTTTCAATATTACTTTTCATCTTCTTTGCAGAAAACGAATTGGTTGAAGAAGCCCGTCTGTTTCTGGGGCTTTTCTGCTTCTTGTCTCTTGGTCTTGCAATTTTTATAAATTATGTAACAGATAAAATTCCACAAACATTATTTAGAAGAACTGTACTTTGTATTGCTTGTGCCATTGCTATGTATATTAGTTATATACGTTTTGTACCTAAGTATGAAGACGACTTGCGCGAAATGGTTAGGCAAGAAAAATACTACGAAAGAATCAAACCTGTTTTAACAAGCCCCAATTCAATATTGATTCTTGGGGATGAGTCAACTTATGTACATTATCGAACGCAAGCGGATAATATTGAGTGCTTCTTAATATATCCTGGAATGTACTGGCCAACCGGAAGATTGGTTACATGGATCAAAAGTCTCTTAGCAAAAAATTTAGTAGTTATTTACGATCCAGAGGGTCGCAAAGCTCATAGAAAAAAACGTGAGCCGGATCTGAATGAAATGGCTGAAACCTTTAAACTCACACCTATTGAGAACGGCTTCATTCAGGTTAGTTTAAAGAACTAGTTTAGAGCGCTGCCGCAAAGGCCCAGTTGACCGCATTTTTTATCTGAAATATCGTCTAAGTTAATGAACTTTTTTGAAAAGCTTTCTTACATGGCGATTGAGGTAAATTCATTTTGTAATTTACAATGTCTTTCGTGCAATCGTGAACGCCTGGTTAAAGAAGGAAAGCGTCCGCCAAAAAATATGTCACTTGCTGAAGTGCGGAATATTTTGGATCAGGTCAAAGACTGCCCGATTGACACAATTAAGTTTCAGATTTTATCAGAACCCATGTTTCATCCGGAATTTGAACAGATTGTTAAAACTGCAAAAGAATATTTTCCGAAAGTTTGCATTATCGTAGCGACAAACCTTCAATATGATTTGCCAAAGACGCCGTTTCTAAAAATGCTTCCTTATGTAGACATCGTTTATCTGTCGATTGATGGAGTAGGTGAAACCTACGAACGCCTCAGAAAAGGTGCGAATTATAAAAAACTTTTACAGTCGTTAGGTCATATTTCGACTTTAATAAATGATGAAGACCGAAAAAAGTTACACATAAATTTCACACTGACCCCGGAAAATTACAAAGAGCTTCCTGAAGTTTACAAATTAAGAGATCAGTTTAAATTACCGCTTGTCAGAATTAATCTTGCCCAAAACTGGAATGAAGAAGAATTCAATTCCTATAAATTTACTGATGAAATTCTCGACGAGTTACAGTCTTTTGCCGCTGACATTCGCGGAGTCGCGGGCTGGCAGTATAAAGACTGTTACTGGCCCTTTTCGGGTTTAACAATTGATGTCTATGGTGATGTCCGCCAATGCATCATCAACACAACGCAAACGCCCCTAGGCAATGTTTTTCAGAAACCACTGAAAAGCATTTTTAATGACTCTCCGGAGTTCAACGAGATCCGGAAAATGCTATCTCAAAATCAGGCTCCGAAGAGTTGTTTAACCTGCGATTACAAATTCCTGGCGGAGCCCTTAAAAAGAGTGTTCGCAGGGCTGGATAAGGACGCTCACAATTCCGCCAGAAAAAAAGCAGTGGACGTCATTTCTTAATCCCTTACGAGAGAAAATCAGCCTTAAGTTTAACTTGACTGAATTCCCGAACGCGCTATGTTAGCCGCGAATGAAATGGGACGCCGTTAAATACAAACAACTTTGGTTGCTGGGTTTTGGATTATTAGTCCTCATCATGATTTCTATCGGTGGCATTACCCGCCTTACCCGGTCAGGATTATCAATTGTCGAATGGAAGCCTGTCAGCGGAATAATACCTCCGATCACCGAGGCTGACTGGCAACAGCAGTTTGAATTGTACAAACTGACCCCGGAATATTCACATGTTAATTCCCATTTTGAATTGTCCGATTACAAATCTATTTTTATGTGGGAATACCTGCATCGGGTTTTAGGCAGAATTATTTTTCTGTTTGTCGTTAGTCCCGGCGTCGTTCTTTGGCGTAAAAAATACGTAAGCGGTAAGCTTGTACTCTTACTGGCTTCGTTGGTTGCAGTACAAGGCCTTATCGGATGGCTGATGGTAAAAACCGGATTAAATGTAAAACCTCACGTAAGTCCTTTTATGCTGGCTTTACATTTTTTTGCTGCGCTCAGCGTGCTTGTCGTCGCCCTTTATCATTACACCAAAACTTTACCCGTTATTAAGTTTTCACTCATGCAATATCAAAGGGTTTCGTTTTATGCTTTGGGCGCCGGCCTGGGATTTCAAATTTTTTATGGTTGTCTTACCAGCGGATTAAAGGCCGGTATAGGCTACAATACTTACCCATTAATGAATGGTCAGTTCTTTCCTGAAGGCGGTTTGTTTTTTACTCCTGCAATTATTAATTTCTTTGAAAATCCCGCAACTGTACAGTGGACACACCGTTGGCTGGGTATTTCGGTACTGGGACTATTTTTACTCATGTTCGGCCAATTCTATAATTCTCAAGCCTGGCCTAAAATTAAAAATTCGCTGTTAATCCTTTTTGCGATAATCAGCTTTCAGGTCTTGCTGGGAATTTTGAATATTATTTTAGTGGTTCCGATTCCGCTGGCCGCGCTACATCAGTTCGTGGCTGCTGTATTAGTCGTTTGTTATTTCAGACTTTTGTTTCTTTTACCTTCAACCGAGGAGAATTCGTAATGTTGGCCGAACACTTGAAAGTGAAAGAAGAAGACCGCGACCGCAATTGGGATGAAAAATTTTTTAAACTGATTGCTGAATCCAATCTTAGCGTTTTAACTCAAGATCCTCAGCAAGGCCCGGACGGCTGGCCTTACTTAATTGCAGAAACCGTAACTGAAGGTCAAGTGGCCATTAACGCCGATTCCGCTCAAAAAATATTTCATTGGTTAGCAACAAAAGGTATCGGTCTGGTAGTGAATCCACGGCGCACCCCATACCCGGATTATGTTTTTTCTTACGGAATGATTTGGTCTTTCCGCGAAACCGGTTACTTTATCAAATTTCATGAAGTAAATCCGACAGGCCCTTTAGAGATTAACGAAAATTCATCTATAAAAACAGGACCTCCTTCTTTGGAATACCTGCCTCAGTACGTACGTAATGTGCTGAAAGACTTCTTTCGCGACCAGAATGTTTTTGAACCCAAAGTGTTAATGATTTCAACGGACGGGAAGACTTATGATCTCTGTTTTTCTACCGAATCGTTAGGCAATCCCCCTGTGGATGAACACAAGGTATTTCTGGAAGCTGTATCCTGGTTTTTACCGCCGCATTATACTTTAGGCATCATCAGCGAAAAGGGCTTGCCGGAATTCACTGTTCTTTAAGTACCGGCTGATTCGAACTTTTGTCCAGTCGAGACAAGAATCAATGTGAGGGACAGTCGAGAGCAAAAATGATAGCCTGTTTCGGTGAAAAATTTTCTTTTAAAAGTAGCCGGTTATCTGAATAAAAAACTCGTAAAAATAATGCTGATTGTTTTCGGCGGATTGTTCCTGGTGGGAGCACTATCCGTTTACTTAGCCTACGTATCTGTTAAAAAAACACTGCCGGAAATTATTAAAATCGAAGATTACAAACCGTTGCTGGTTTCGCAAGTTTACGACCGTAATAACAAAGTTATCGGCGAATTCTTCAGAGAGCGCCGTTCATTAGTACAGTACAAAGATATTCCAAAAGAAGTTATTAACGCTTTCATCGCAGCAGAAGATGATGAATTCTTTAAGCACCACGGGATTAATCTTCAAGCCCTGATGCGTGCGGCAATAGCCAATATGCGCGCCGGAAAGAATGTGCAGGGTGGTTCAACCATTACTCAGCAAGTTGCCAAAACGCTTATGCTTTCCAGCGAAAAAACATTTACCCGGAAAATTAAAGACATTTTGCTGGCTTTACAAATGGAAGAGAATTTAACGAAAGAACAAATTCTGTTTCTGTATTTGAATCAAATTTACTTCGGACAAAGTGCGTACGGCATTGAAATGGCTTCACAAACTTATTTCAAAAAATCGACAAAGCAACTGACCTTGCCGGAAGCCGCTATGCTGGCCGGTCTTCCAAAGGCGCCATCTGAGTTTTCACCTGTAAAAAATCCTTCTCGTGCTAAAGAGCGCCAAATTTACGTTTTACGCCGAATGGCAGATGTGAATTTGATTACAAGTGAAGAAGCTGAAAAAGCTATTCAAGAGCCGTTAAAGGTTTTCTTAAAAATTGATTACGAATCTTATGCGCCATTCTTTTTAGAAACGGTACGGCAGGCTCTGGTCAAACAATTGGGAGAAGACGTAGTTCTTGATGAAGGAATTAAAGTTTACACCGGTCTCGATTTAAGTAAACAGGTTGCCGCCAACGACGCCGTTAAAAACGGATTGAAAGAACTGGATAAGCGACAGGGGTTTCGCGGACCGATTCTGAAACTAAACAGTGATGCGATTGATCCTTACCTTGAAAAACTGAAGACAAAACTTATTCAGGAGTCTAACCCTGAACGTATCATTCTTCCGAACGGAGAGTTTGCCGAGATCGAATGGCAGTATAAAAAAAGTATTAAAAAACTTTTCAGTAAAGATACAGCGGCACCGACTGCAGACGCTAAATTACCTTCCTTCTTGAAAGTCGGCAGCACTTACGAAGGAATCGTGAGCGAAGTAAATGATGAAAAGGGCTACGTTGAAGTTTTGCTTCCCGCAACCAAAGGGTATATCGACTTTGAAACCATGACCTGGGCACGCACTCCTGATTTTGATAAAAAATCTGAGAATGCACTCATCAAAAAGCCATCAGAAGCACTGGGAAAAGGTGATGTCATTCAGGTAAAAATTGTCTCAGAAAAAATGGAATGGCTGAAGCCCACGAAACAAGTGCTTGAACAAGTAGGAAAAAAGTTAAAACCAAAAACAGTATCAATTGATTATCCGAACTCTGAAAAACATCTGCGTTTGGAACTAGATCAAGAGCCGATTGTTGAAGGATCGCTTCTTTCGATTGATCAGCAGACTCAGGATGTTCTCGCTCTAGTCGGCGGATACAGTTTTGCGAGAAATGAATTTAACCGTGCTCTACAAGCCGCAAGACAAACCGGCTCTGCATTCAAAGCCTTTGTTTATGCCGCATCGCTGGAGAAAGGTTACAATCCATCGACTCCGATAATTGATGCGCCGGTGGCCTATCACCAAAGTGATGAAGAAGGTCAGGAAGAAGGAAAAGTCTGGAAGCCTTCCAATCACGAACGAGTATTCAGCGGCGAAATCACAATGAGAAACGCTTTGGTGAAGTCTTTGAATATTCCATCAGTGAAAATTGTTGAAGACATCGGTGTTAATTACGCCATTGAATTCGCACAACGGCTTGGTATTTTTTCTAAGTTGAATCCTGATTTTACATTGGTACTGGGTTCTAGCTCCGTAACACTTTACGAAATGACAAAAGCCTTTTCGCAGTTTGGCCGCCTGGGTTTACGTACCCGTCCCTTGATTATTAAAAAAGTGATCGACCGCAAAGGTAAAGTTTTAATTGAAAATCTGGATATGGATTACCGCTTCGCTGATGAGATTAAAAAACTAGATGATTCGTTTGAGGCTAAACGAAAAGCCTATTTGGCGAATCCTACCGAGGGTGAAAACCATTTTTACTTTGAAAACCCGGAACAATTAATTAAACCGGAAACAGCTTATGTCGTTACTGATTTACTAAAAAGTGTTATCACGGATCCGAACGGTACCGGCGGCAGAGCCGCCAATTTAGGGCGCGAAGTCGCTGGTAAAACAGGTACATCCAATGGTTATTACGACGCGTGGTTTATAGGTTATACGCCAAACATTGCTACAGGCGTTTGGGTGGGTTTCGACAAAGAAAAGACAATTGGTAAGGGAGAAGTCGGTGGAAAATCCGCTTTACCAATCTGGTTGGAGTATATGAAAGACGCACATAGTAATTTACCAGTGATGTCATTTCAGGCTCCGGAAAAAGTTAAAATCGTGAAAATCGATGCCGAAAGTGGTAAGCTGCCCAATTCGGCTAGCAAGCGAGTTATTAGTCAGGCGTATATAGACGGAACAGAACCTACTGCTGCTGCAAGCCGATCGGAAGAAACAACTGATCACTTGAAGCAGGATATTGATGAATAAAGACATTCGCATTTGGGGCATCAAGCAAAACAACCTTAAGAACATTGACGTTAGTATTCCTCTTGGAAAATTAACTGTCATTTGTGGTCCTTCCGGCTCTGGAAAAAGTTCTTTAGCATTTGAAACACTGTTTGCTGAAGGCCAACGACGCTTCATTGAAAGCATGTCTAACTACGCCCGTCAGTTTTTAAATAAAGCACCCAAGCCCGATATTGAAGGAATCGAAAACATTCCGCCGGCAATTTCAATTGAACAAAAGAATACGGTTAAATCCAGTCGTTCTACAGTTGGAACAACAACAGAGTTAATTGATTACTTGCGCTTACTGTTCGAAAAAATCGGAGTAGCCTACTGCCCTACCCACGATATCGTGGCAGCAAAAATGTCTACAACCGAAGCGACAGATTTAGTTTTGAAAAATTTCAAAGACAAGCGCGGTTACATTTTAGTAGAAGTTCCAAAAGGTGCGCGCATCCTTGAAGGTAAAAAGCTTCACGCCCTTCTGCTTCAAGAAGGTTACATTCGCATTACGACCCTTAAAGAAAAAAAATCTAAGAAAAAGAATGAACCCAGCACCTTTGAAGTGGGTGAGATGTTGGATCTCGGCACACCTGCTCAAATTAAAAAGGGAATTCCTTCGGACACTTTCTACATCGTTGTCGACCGAATGTCTTTTAGTGAAGAAGAAAAGGGCCGTTTAACGGATTCTATTACACAGGCTTACGACGCCAGCTTAAAGTACACGACTTCCGGTATTATCAGAAAAGCCTTAGTCGTCACAACGGAAGGTGAGCTTTTAAAAATCAGCGAAGAGCCTTCCTGCGCTATTTGCGGATGGACTCCCCCGCATATTACTTCAAAATTATTTTCATTTAATTCGCCAATGGGTGCATGCCCGACCTGTAAAGGTTTCGGAAATATTTTAGAAATTGATGAAGCTAAAGTTGTACCGAACCCGAATTTGTCTATAGCGGAAGGGGCCTTAAACCCCTTTACTATGCCCAGTGCCGAACACGACAAGAAGGCCTTGTTCGCTTATTGTAAAAAACAAAAAATCGAACTGCAAAAGCCCTGGAAGGATCTTCCCAAGGCTCATAGAGACCTGTTGTGGAAGGGTAACAAAGATTTCTTCGGCGTCATTGGCCTGTTTGAATATCTTGAAGAGTTAAAATACAAAATGCATGTGCGGGTTTTTATTTCTCGTTACAGAAGCCCCCGCCAGTGCCCTGATTGCAAAGGCTCGCGTTTACGTAAAGATGTCGAGACAATTTTAATTAACCGAAAAAGCATTTCGGATTTAACATCTAAAACGATTGAAGACCTTTATAATTATTTTGAAAAAGTTAAGTTAACCGATCATGAAGTTGAAATCGCAGGCGAAGTGCTAAAACAAATTCGTGCTCGCTTAAATTTTCTTATGCGGGTCGGTGTTAACTATTTAACATTAGATCGCGAAACCCGCACTTTATCCGGCGGTGAATACCAGCGGTTAATACTGGCGAACCAGCTGGGCATGGGCCTTTCCCAGGCTTTATATGTTTTGGATGAACCCACTGTGGGCTTACATCCTCGTGATAACGACCGTCTTATTTCAATTTTAAAAGATTTGAAAAATCTCGGTAACACTTTAGTAATTGTTGAACATGACCATGATGTTATTCGTAACTCAGAAGAAATTATTGAAATGGGCCCTGGGTCCGGATATCTCGGTGGAAATGTAGTTTACGCCGGGCCTACTGAAGATTTCTGGAATTCTAAAGAATCAATTACTGTACCTTTTTTAAAACCTCAGAAGTGGACGCCGTTACGTGAAGGGCGCCCGGTTAATATTGAAAATTACCGCTACAAACTGGAGCTAAAGGGCTGCAAGGGCCACAACCTAAAAAATGTTGATGTAGAGTTTCCATTGAACCGGCTTGTAGTTGTCAGTGGGGTCAGCGGATCAGGAAAATCCACTTTGGTCAGTAAAACTCTGTACCCGGCACTGGCACGCAAACTGGATTTAGAATACGAACCGGCTCAGGAATTTTCGAAGCTGGCAGGCGCAGAGAATATTAAGAATGTTCTATTGATCGACCAGTCACCAATCGGTAAGTCAGCACGAAGTTCGCCCATTACTTACTTGAAGGCTTTCGATAATATTCGAACTCTTATGTCGGCTGTTCCGGAGGCCAAAGACAGAGGTTACACTCCGGGAACATTTAGTTTAAATGTCGATGGTGGTCGCTGCCCGTCGTGCAAGGGCACGGGTTACGAAGAAATCGACATGCAGTTTATGGATAACGTGATTATTCCCTGCGACGTCTGCGACGGCAAAAAATACCGTCCTGAAATTCTTGAAATTCATTTCAACAACAAAAATATTCATCAAATTTTATCTTTGACTGTAAACGAGGCGATGAACTTTTTTGTCGCGCATCCGAATATTCGTAAGCCGCTTTCAGTTTTAAAAGAAGTGGGCCTTGATTATTTGACTCTTGGCCAGCCGGCCAACTCATTAAGTGGCGGCGAGTCTCAGCGGCTAAAGATTGCAAAAGAGCTGTCACAGGTTACGCAAAAAGCCACTTTGTATATCTTAGACGAACCTACAACCGGTCTGCACTTTCGAGAGGTGGATTTGCTTATGAAGGTGCTTCATAAACTGATTGAAGCCGGCGGGTCTGTCATTGTTGTTGAACACAATCTGGATGTACTCAAAAATGCCGATTATATTATTGATATGGGGCCGGAAGCAGGTAAAAATGGAGGCCATGTAGTAGTAGCAGGAACTGTTGAGCAAGTCATAGCGACTAAAAAGAGCTTAACAGGCCAATACCTGAAAAAGTACGTCGGGATGTAATCCCGCAAAACAGCATGGATGTAATCCCGCAAAATGATAGGGATGTAATCCCGCGAATAAGAAGAGATGTAAATGCCCAAAGAGCTGAAATCGGTTCTAAAAGAACTTTTCACACAGAAAAAATTTCTACTGATCGTTGCTATCACCGGCATCACAGGCGCCCTTTGCAAAAGCTATATTTCTATTTTCATCAAAGATTTAATGGAAGCCGGCGAAAAGGATCCTGAAAAGTTAAAATCACTTTTCTGGATCGGCATCGCGCTTTCTCTGGGTATCGGGATCAGCCGTTATTTTCACATTTACTTAATGAACATTACAGCTGAACGCGTGTCGCAACAGCTGCGCCAGAAGCTTCAGGCCAAGTTCATGAAGCTGAATTTAAAGTTTCATAACAACTACGCAGCAGGGTCCGGCGGCCTGATTAGCCGAACCATGAATGATATTCGTATTGTTCAAGACGGCCTTCGTTTGTTTGCAGATTTATTTACGGCCCCGTTGCTTTTTGTTTTTGTTCTTATCAATCTCTTCAGAATTGATTCACGTTTGATCATGTACATCCTCGTGATCGCACCGATTTTACTGGTCTTGCTGAGAACCATCTCAAAAGGAATCCGCAAATATTCCATCTCTGGTATTGAGCAGCTAGAGAAAATGACTTCCACCATTAAAGAGTCACTTGACGGTGTCCGCACCATTCAGGCTTTCAATCTTGAAAACCGAATGGAGAAAAAACTTGTCAAACAAGGCGATGACTTTCTTTTTATGCGTAAACGCATTCACGCCTTAATTGAGTCCATGGGCCCTATCACAGAATTTATTGCAACCTTCCTGGTGTTAGCGGTTATGTATTATTTTTCCGTGAAAATATCCAAGGGTGAAAGCTCAACCGGGGTACTAACGGGATTCATTACAGGTTTGTTAGGATTAAACGAACCAATCAAAAAATTCCAGGAAGCTTATGTTCGGGTGCAAGAAACCCGCGTCGCGGCTGAACGCATCTTTTTTATGTTAGAAGAAAATAGCGAAGTCGAAGAGGTTCCTAACGCTGATGACTTTCCGAAAAACTGGAATGAGATCGAATACCGCAACGTGGATTTTTCTTATGCAGACGAAAAACTGATTACCGGATTCAATTTAAAAGTAAAAAAAGGCCAAGTGGTGGCCTTCGTAGGAGAGAGCGGTAGTGGAAAATCCACGATCGCTAATTTGCTGGCGCGTTTTTACGATCCGCAAGCAGGTAGTATTTTAATCGGTGGTAAGGATACGAAACACCTTAAGCTTCACGATTTGCGTAGAAACATCGGCCTTGTGTCTCAGGACGTATTTTTATTTTCTGACAGTATCGAAAACAACATCATGGCGGACAGCGACCCAAGAGGCGCAGATGAAGTGCAAAAATCTGCAAAAGCAGCCCATGCCCATGACTTCATAATGCGGCTACCAAGCCAGTATAAAGCCAGTGTCGGAGAGCGTGGAAACCTGCTTTCCGGCGGCGAAAAGCAGCGTATAGGTATCGCCCGGGCTTTCTATAAGGATGCTCCTATCCTTATTCTGGACGAAGCCACAAGTGCACTGGATTCAGTCAGTGAAGAACAGGTTCAGAAGGGCCTGGAAACGCTTATGCAGGGGCGTACAACTTTTGTTATTGCCCACCGCCTGTCAACTATACAACATGCAGATTTGATCCTGGTCTTAAGTAAAGGTCGCATAGTGGAACAAGGCACACATCATGAACTTTTACAGCGAAAGGGCGAATACTCTCGTCTTTTTGAAGTTCAAATGCAAAAACATCACGCTTAACGTATCACTTTAAAACAAAGTCTAAAGTTAATACACCCTGTCTAAAATTTTTCCGGTTTTACCTTAAGTCTGTCCATGCGTTTGACGATAACTTCTTTGACAGTTTATTTAGAAGGAGTTTGTCGATGATTAATTGGAATGATTTTGAACATATACACGTTATCAAAAAATTGAAGCATGTTTTACACTCTTGGTGGAGCGTAGATATTTTGTTCACAGACGAACGTGGACAATTAAAGGGTTTAGATAATGATAAAGTTCAATTTGCAAATCCTGCAGTGAATTTTCTCATTCATAAAGACGCAACTAAGGCCAGCCTGGCAGAAGTTGTATCACAAACTGTAAATGAACTTCGCTCTTCTCATCATCGCTTTGTATTCAAAAAATGGGATGCAGTGGGTTTTGATCTTTGCATCTTCCCGATTTTAATTGAAAACGATTTTGTCGGAACTGTTATCGCAACAGGTTTCTTTAATGACTCTGCTTCTGCACAACGTGTTGCTGAAGTTCGTGAGCGTTTAGCGGCTTTCGGTTGCTCTGCAGATTTGATCGAAAAATCATTGGGCAAGTTTCAGTACATTGATAACAACAGCAAAGCTCACTTCTGTGAACTTGTTGAGTTAGTGGCGCAAGAGATCGTGACTTTACATGTAGAAATCTCTTCACGTGAAGACCGCATCTCTGAATTGAATAAAGAATTAGGCAACCGTTTTAAATATGACAACATGATTGGTAAATCAAAACCAATGCAGTCCCTATATGCATTGCTTGATAAAATTAAGTTTGCTGATTCAACTGTAATGATCCAAGGTGAAAACGGTACCGGTAAAGAGTTGATCGCAAAATCAATTCACTACAATTCTAACCGTAAAGATAAAAACTTTGTGATTCAGAACTGTTCGGCTTTCAATGATAACTTATTGGAATCTGAATTATTCGGTCACGTAAAAGGATCGTTCACCGGCGCTTTAAAAGATAAAAAAGGTCTTTTTGAAATTGCTGATAAAGGAACGTTCTTCCTTGATGAGATCGGTGATACTTCACCGACAATGCAGGTTAAATTACTTCGCGTATTGCAGGAAGGTACATTCACTCCGGTGGGTTCTACCGAAATGCGTAAAGTTGACGTTCGCATCATCGCGGCGACAAACAAAAACTTACGTGAAATGGTTGAGCAAGGTACATTCCGTGAAGACTTGTATTATCGCTTAAACGTTATCAATATTCGCGTTCCACCTTTGCGTGAACGTAAAGAAGATATTCCTGTATTAGTTGAAGCTTTCTTGGCTAAAAATGCAGAATCAACTAATAAACCGAAAAAACAATTGATGGGCCGTGCGGTTGAAAAACTGTATGACTATCCATGGCCGGGTAACGTGCGTGAATTACAAAATGAAATTGAACGCCTTTGTGTATTAACCGGTGAAGACGCAAAAATCGGGCACGAAATTCTTTCTCCTAAGATTTTAGAATTAGGCGAAAAGAATAAAGTTCAAGGCTCTCGCTTACACGGAAAATTAAAAGACGCTTTGGAAGATCTTGAAAGAGAAATGATCAAAGAAGGTCTTCGCCGCACAGGCTGGAACAAATCAAAATTGGCAAAAGAGCTGGGCATCAGCCGCGCCGGTTTGATTATGAAAGTTGAAAAATACGGTCTTGATAAACGAAAAATCGCCCGCGTATAGGCGGCCTTTTTTCGGAATATTTTACAGAACCGATTAAAAGATTACATAAACCCTGCAGAAAACTGCGGGGTTTTTTTCGTTCTGCTTACACCCTATTTCAAAATTTTCTATTTAAAATAATCTAGTAAAATCATAGCTTTACAAAGCGATCAAACCTTACCTTCCCCAATTCTTTACAAAATCTTAACTTTCGGCATGGCGATTGAATAGGCCAACAGTGGGGAATCGTTAATTGATATTACGGGGTGGTTTATGTTCGATCTTTTACAAGATTCAGTATGGCTAAAAACAAACAGCTTAATTAAAGAAAAATACGGTAAATCACTTTCTTACCGTGCAATGAAACTTATTTCAGATTCTGCGGATAACGCAGAAAAAATATTCTATTCTAACGGTGATGATCTGATCATTCCGTTGAAATCAAAGAATATGAATTTAGGAGATGTGGTTGTTGATCGCGGTTCGTTGCTGGACCCTCAACAAAAGATGGAAGTTGCTGACTTAGTTAAATTCTTAGTTGAGCCAAAACTTTACAGCATCCAACTTAAACAGTCTGAAGAAGCTATTAAATATTCAGGCCGTGCTTTGACTTTGGTTAGCACTAAAGCCCAAATTCTTGATCTGTATGAACCTGAAGCTGTAGAAAAACGTAAAACACTTTCACAAGTTATTCTTTTGAAATCCCATACGGAGCTAAGCCGAAACCGCGTGGCATTAAAAATTCATGAAATGACAGAGAGAAATCTTTTCGTTCACCTGGACGACATCATTAAATCTGTCAGCTCTAAAGAAGAATTGGCAACTTTAAGTGATGTCACAATTTACGTCGATGACGTTGAAAAGCTGACTGAAAAAACAATGGTACTTTTGAAAGATGCAATTGAAACCGTAACTGAAAACGGACCTTTGTTTTTAGTAGGTTCTAACTTAGACATGGATTCTATTCTGCAAAAAGACTGGCCTGAATCTCTTAAAAAAGATCTAGCCGGCTTCTTTTTTGATATCGACCGCGTGCCGATGGCACAACAAACAAGCGAAGACATTCTTGAACTTCTGTTCTTCCAATTTAACGGCATGATGAGCTAACTTTTAGACTGGCCCTGCAAAGGGCCAGGGTTGCGTTTAATCCTGAATAATGACAGCATTATTTAATGGAAGAGATCGTCAGCGCCGAAATAAAAAATTGGATCGCAAGTCAAATAGGGACAACTGAATTTTCTGTTACGCAACTCGCAGGTGATGCCTCGGCTCGCCGCTATTATCGCGTTATTCAAGATGAAAAAACCTGGGTGTTGATGTCGTGGGAACCTTTCGATGCCGCCAGCTATCCGTTTTTAAGTGTACAGCGTCAGTGGGCGCATTGCCATATTCAGGTGCCAAACGTTATCGGTGTAGGCGACAAACTGGGTGTGCTGCTGTTAGAAGATCTGGGCGACCTGACTTTAGAAAGAAAATTCTGGGATAATTTAAAACAGGAAAACTCCAGAG